>VGIY01000241.1 GCA_016867695.1 Candidatus Eiseniibacteriota bacterium
GGCGGCGCGCCGGCGCGATGGGCCTTCGCGGGAGCAGCGCGCGCCGAGGCGCCGGGCGATCCCGACGACGCCGCCAACATGGCCGGGCTCGCCGCCGCGCGCGCCGAGGCGCCGGGCGACTCCGCCACGGCCGCCGCCGACATGGCCGGGCTCGCCGCCGCACGCGCCGAGGCGCCGGGCGATCCCGCTACGGCCGCCGCCGCCGAGCGGCCGCCCGCCCCGTTCGCCGAGGCCCTGCGGCTGCGCATCGCGCTACGCGGTGAGGAGCGGCCCCTCTTCATCGGCGACGCAAGGCCGGAGACGGTCGACGCCCTGCGCTCGCTCCTCGTCGTTCTACGCGGCTCGGAGGCCGAGGCCGAGGCCAAGCCGCTGGCCATCCTCCAGGCGAGGGCGGAGCCGGGGCAGACTTGGGGCCGCGAAGCCTGCCGCCTGATCACGCTGGGCGCCCGGCGCGGCCTCCCGCTGGCGCTCGCGCCGGCGGAGCCCCCCGGCGGGCCGCTGCCGCGGAACTGGACCCTGCGGGCGGCGGCGGCGATGGTCGCCGCCACGGTGATCCACCAGCTCGCCCGCCGGCGCGCCCCGCTCGCTTGGGCGCTCCCGCTGCGGCACTGGTTCGAGGGGAGCGAGACGCACCGGAGCGCCTGGCGCTCGCTCTTCGCCGCCGCCGACTGGCTCGAGCTGCCGACGATCGCGCTCCTCGGCGGCCCCCCCCACTCCGCGGCCGCGGAAATCACGGCGGCCGCGGCCCTGGCGATCTCCGCCCGGGCCCGGCTGCTCGTCTGCGCGGGCGGGGACGGAGGCGGAGTGGGCGGGGACGGGGGCGGAGTGGACCAGGACGGTCCGGACCGCCGAAGCGTGCCCGAGATCTTCGGCCGGCCCCGCGGGCACTCGCCGGCGCGCGGCGAAGGCGGCAGGCGGACGCGGGGCTCCGCGACGCTGCCCGAGGAGATCGAGGCCGCTCTCGACCGGCTCGTGCGCAAAGAGGCGGCGCGCTGCGGCGTGGAGGCGTCCGATCTCTCCTTCGAGGCGGGCGATGTCTGAGCCGGGGCTGCTCGTCCTTGGCGACAACCTCGAGTTCCTGAGGGCCGAGCCGCCCGGCAGCGCCGATCTGGTCGTCACCGACCCGCCCTTCGCCACCGGTCGCCTGCGCGCCGGCCCATCCGGACCGGCCGCGCCGGCGGCGTTCCCGGATCGCTGGGCCAGCCTGGAGGCCTACCTGGACTTCCTGCGCCCCCGTCTGGCGGCGATGCGCGACCTGCTCCAGCCGCGGGGCTCGCTCGTCGTCCACCTCGACTTCCGCGCCGCCCACCTGGTGCGCGCCGAGCTCGACCGCCTCTTCGGCCGCGGGCGCTTCGTGAACGAGATCATCTGGCACTACACGGGCGGCGGCCGCGGCAAGCGCGCCTTCGCCCGCAAGCACGACAACCTGCTCTGGTACGCGAAGGGGCCGGGCTGGACCTTCAACATCGACAGCGTGCGCGAGCCCTACAAGCCGACCAGCGGCTATGCCCGGGGCGGCATCGTCTCCCGCGCCGGCAAGCGGTATGCGCCGCACCCCGACGGGACGCCGGTCGACGACGTCTGGGACATCCCGATCGTCAACCCGCTCTCGCCGGAGCGCTGCGGCTACCCGACGCAGAAGCCCGAGCGGCTTCTCGAGCGCCTGATCGCGGCGTTGTCGAACCCGGGGGATCGCGTCGTCGACCCCTTCTGCGGCAGCGGCACGGCGCTCGTCGTCGCCGCCCGCCTGGGGCGCGCGTGGATGGGCGGCGACATCTTTCCGGCGGCGATCGCCGCGACCCGCCGGCGCCTGGACGCCGCCGGCTTCGCCGGCGCGTACACGCTGAGGGAGGACGCGCCGCCCCCGCGAGGAGGGCGCTGCGCCCCTGCGGGTCAGTCCTCCAGCGCGCAGTACTGCTCGACCTGCCCGGCGACCACCGCCAGGCTCGCGTCCCAGAATTCCCGCGAGCGGATGTCGATGCCGAAGCGCGCCGCCAGCTCCGCCGCCTTGCCCTCTCCCGTGCCGCGCAGCAGCGCCTTGTAGCGGGGCACGAACGCCGCGCCCTCGCGCTGGTAGATCGCGTAGACGCCCAGCCCGAAGAGCAGCCCGAAGGCGTAGGGGTAGTTGTAGAAGTGGAGGTCGGGGTAGTAGTAGTGCGGCTTGAGCACCCACATGTAGGGATGCAGATGCTCGGGATCGAGCCCCTCGCCGTAGCTGCGGCGCTGGGCGTCGAGCATCATCGCGCACAGCTCCTCGACGCTCAGCTCCGCCCCGGCGCGCCGGCCGACCAGCTCGCTCTCGAACAGGTATCGGGAGTAGATGTCGACGACCACCTGGCAGGCGCCCATGAGCTGGTTCTCGAGGATGAAGACCCGCGCTTCGGGCGGGGCCTCGGAGAGCGCGGCCTGGAAGACGATCGTCTCGCAGAAGATCGAGGCCGTCTCGGCCAGCGGCATCGGCGAGCCCCGCCGCAGCAGCGGCAGGCCGCGCTGGCAGCGGCCGTGGAAGCCGTGCCCCAGCTCGTGGGCCAGCGTGACCATCTGGTCGAAGCTGCCGTCGAAGTTGGCCAGGATGCGCGACTGCTCGACCCCGGGCACGCCCATGCAGAAGGCGCCCCCGCGCTTGCCGTCGCGGGGCTCGGCGTCGATCCAGCGGCCGGCGAAGGCCTCGCGGGCGAAGTCGGCCAGCTCGCCGTCGAAGGTGGCGAACTGGCGGACGATGTACTCGGTCGCCTCCTCCCAGCGGTAGGTCGGCTGGACCCGTCCCACGGGGGCGAAGAGGTCCCACCAGGGCAGCCGCGCCTTGCCGAGCCTGCCCGCCTTGGCCTGCAGGTAGCGGCGGAAGACGGGGAAGGAGTCGCGCATCGACTCCAGCAGCGCTTCCAGCGTGGGGCGATCGATGCGGCTGTGATCGAGCGCGGCGTGGAGCACGCCGTCCCGGCCGCGCCAGCGGGCAAGAGCGATCGCCGCGCCCTTGACCCCGTTCAAGGCGAAGGCCACCGGCTCGGCGGCGGCCGCCCAGGCCTGCAGCTCGGCCTCGTAGGCGCGCCGGCGCACGCCCTCGTCGGGGTCGGTGGCCAGGTTGCGGATCACGGTCATCGGCAGCATCTGCGTCCGGCCGTCGCGCTCCATCGGCGCCTTGAGCTTGCTGGTGACGTTGCCCTGCAGCTTCCACATCACGCCGCCCCCGGAGAGCTGCAGCTCCGCGGCCAGGTCCTCCAGCGGCGGGGGCATCAGGTAGCGGCTCTGGTCGGCCATCTCGGCCAGGACGGCCTGGTGCTCGCGGGCGGCCGGCGAGCGCTCGCAGACCCGCTCCAGCACCGGCGCGAGCGAGCCGACCCAGGCCTCCAGGCGCACGCGGACCTTCTTCAGCCGCAGCTCGAGCTGCTCGATCTCGCTCATCCGCCTCGCGGCGAGCTGGTTGTAGGAGTCGGTCGTGACGAAGGCGTAGACATAGGCCTCGAGCGTGCCGTAGAGGCGCAGCAGGGCGTTCAGCCGCCCGAGCAGCTCTTCGAGGATCGCGGCCGCGGGGGCGGCGTCGTCCGGCGGCGCGTCGAGCCGGCCGACGGCGTGCTCTTGAACGAAGGCCTCCAGCCCCGCCAGCTCGGATTGGGCCTGCCGGAAGGCGGCCATGAAGTCGTCCGCCTCGAGGCCGCTGTAGACATTGGTGAGATCCCACCGGGGGAGCTGCTCGGTCGCCGCCGTGGTCATCGGGCCTCCTGCGTGAGGGTGTCATGATGGAGGCCGGAGCCTAGCACGCGCCGGCGGCGGGAGCCACCTCCTGGGTCTACGATTGTTGCTCGCAGGGGTCGGAGCACCGGTCACATCGGTCCAGGGGGGCAGTCGGCTCACTTCCCGCGATACAGCGCCTTGATCGCCCCCCAGGTCGTCTGGCCGGCCGCGCTCGCCCCGCCCGTGTAGCCGACGATCTCGAGCCAGTAGACCGACCCGCAGGGGAAGCTCGGGCCAAAGCCATGAGGGGCGACAACCAGCCACCATGCGCCTTGCCAACCCACCCAAGGACAGATGTCGGAGGCGACTTCGCATGGATCCAGGAGCTCATAGGTACCGATCGTATTCCAGCAGTCGTACCTCCCATCCAAGATGGCGAAGACCGCCAGCACTTCGGCCTCTCCACCAATGCAGATCATCGCATCATCGGTCACGTTCAGCTCGAACCAGTCCGTGTCACGGCGGAGCGAGGTGCCGACCATGTAGCTGCCCGTCGTGCCGCAGATCACGATCGGATCGCACGCCGGCTCGATCACCTGGAACACGGGGATCGGATACACATTGCACCCTCCGTTGTAGACATCGTCGTAGCCGTCATAGCAGTCCGGCTCTCCTTCCGGCATCGCCCCCGGCGGACACTCCACGACGCAGGGAACATGCTCGCTGATCCGCAGATCGTATGTCCCGCAGCTTCCCCCGTAGCCGTCGATCACGAAGTAGTAGGTGTTCCCGCTCGCGACCGGGACGTTGGCCAGGTAGGACTGCCAAGCGCAGTGGTCATCGTTGCAGGCGATGGGGATGCCGACCGCGTTCTCGTAGACGTAGACCTTGGTGTCGTACACCGAGCCGCACAGGTCAATGTCGATCCCGAGATCGGCGCCGGCCGTCTC
>VGIY01000242.1 GCA_016867695.1 Candidatus Eiseniibacteriota bacterium
ATCGTGCAGGCGTCTGTTGGAGGCGACGATCTCGACGCCCTCGATCGCGCGGGGCCCGCCGGAGAAGTCGGTCACGCTCCCCCCCGCCTCGGCCACGAGCAGCATCCCCGCGGCGACGTCCCAGGGCTTGAGATAGAGCTCCCAGAAGGCGTCGAAGCGGCCCGCGGCCACATAGCAAAGATCGAGCGCCGCCGACCCGCCGCGGCGGATCCCGCGCACGCGAAGCGCCAGCCGACAGAAGTTGTCCAGATTGTTGTTGCCCAGCTCGTTTCGCCGGTAGGCGAAGCCCGTCGCCACCATCGCCTCGTCCAGGTCGGCCGCGGCGCTCACCCGCAGGGGCCGCCCGTCGAGGAAGGCCCCGGCGCCCGCCTCGGCCCAGTAGAGCTCGCGCAGCAGGGGCGCCGCCACGGCCCCCAGGAGCGGGCGGGGGAGCGCGGCGGGGGAGAAAAAGCCCGACGAGCAGGCGTCGAAGGCCGCATCCGGAGCCGGCGGTCCCGCGTATCCGTCGGCCAGCGCCACGCTCACGCAGACCATGGGATGCCCATGCACGAAGTTGGTCGTCCCGTCCAGCGGATCGAGGATCCAGACCCTCCCCGATCGTCCCGCCTGGCGCACGCTCTCCTCCCCCAGGATCCCGTCCTCGGGGCAGGTCCGGCGGATGCGCGCGGCCAGGTGATCCTCGACGCGGCGGTCGACGTCGGTGACCAGGTCGCGGCGGCCCTTGCTGGACAGCGTCCAGGGCGCGGAGCGTTCGTGCGCCGAGCGCACCAGTTCGGCTCCCTCCTGCGCCAGGGAGCGCGCGAATTCGAGCACAGGGGGCCTCCTCTCCCAAATGCGGCTTGATCGCCCGCTCGGCGAGCGTGTAGCGTACCGGTTCCATTCGCCGGGCGCCAGCCGCCCGGGTCGCCCGTGGAAGTCCCCGAAGCCCGGCCGGAGCGAACCGGACCAGCGAGGATCGTCATGGAGAACGTCATGGAGAAGCTCACCGCTCTCTGTAAGCGGCGCGGCTTCGTCTTCCCCAGTTCCGACATCTACGGCGGGATCAACGCCTGCTGGGACTACGGCCCCATGGGCGTGAGGCTCAAGAACAACATCAAGACCGCCTGGATGAACTCGATGACCCGCCTGCGCGAGGACGTCGTCCCGCTCGACGCGGCGATCCTCATGCACCCCCGCGTCTGGGAGGCCTCGGGGCACGTCGGCGCCTTCACCGATCCGCTGGTCGACTGCCGGCACTGCAAGGCGCGCTACCGGGCCGACGAGATGGGCTTCGATCCGGCGGCTCCGGACGCCCAGTGCCCCAAGTGCGGGATGAAGGGCACCTTCACCGAGCCGCGCATGTTCAACCTGATGTTCAAGACCTTCATGGGGCCCGTCGAGGACGCGGCCAGCGTCGTCTACCTGCGCCCCGAGACGGCCCAGGGCATCTACGTCAACTTCGACAATGTCCGCGTCTCGATGCGCAAGAAGCTGCCCTTCGGCATCGCCCAGATCGGCAAGGCCTTCCGCAACGAGATCACGCCGGGCAACTTCATCTTCCGCACCCGCGAGTTCGAGCAGATGGAAATGCAGTTCTTCATCAAGCCGGGCGAGAACGAGAAGTGGTTCGAGTACTGGAAGGAGCAGCGCATGCAGTGGCTGCTCGGGCTCGGCGTCCGCCCCGAGAGCCTGCGCTTCCACGATCACGGCCCCGGCGAGCTGGCCCACTACGCGCGCGCGGCCACCGACATCCAGTTCCACTTCGGCTTCGGCAGCGATCCCTGGCACGAGCTGGAAGGGATCCACGACCGGGGAGGCTACGACCTCGGCCGGCACCAGGAGTTCTCCGGCAAGAAGCTCGAGTACTTCGACGACGAGACCAAGGAGCACTACCTGCCCCACATCATCGAGACCTCCTCGGGCTGCGACCGGACGCTGCTGATGACGCTGGTCGACGGCTACCGCGAGGAGGAGATCAAGGGCGAGAAGCGCGTCTTCCTCGGGCTCCACCCGCGCATCGCGCCGATCACGGCGGCGGTCTTCCCGCTGGTCAAGAAGGACGGCATGCCCGAGATCGCCCAGAGGATCTGCGCGGAGCTGAAGCAGCGCTTCGAAGTCTTCTACGACGAGGGGGGCAGCATCGGGCGCCGCTACGCGCGCATGGACGAGGTCGGGACCCCCTTCGGGATCACCGTTGACGGCCAGACGCTCCTGGACGAGAGCGTGACCATCCGCATGCGCGACACGCTGGCGCAGGAGCGCTGCGCGGCGGACAAGCTGGGCGAGCGGCTGGCGGAGCTGATCGAGCAGGCCTGAGCGATGTCCGCGGCGCGGCTGAGCCGGTCCCTGGGCCCCGCCGAGATCACGATCCACTGCCTCGACCTGGACGCCCCCCCCGCGCCGGGCGAGGCCGAGGGCGCCGACCCGTCCGACTGGCTCTCGGCGTTCGAGCGCGAGCGGCTCGCGGTGCTGCCCCCCGGCCCGCGCCGCGACGACTTCCTGCGCCTCCGTCTCTGGCTGCGCCGCGTGATCGCCGGCGCGCTCGACCGGCGGCCCGAGCGCCTCCGCCTCGGCCGGACGGCGCACGGCAAGCCCTGCCTCCTGAGTGCGGAGCCCGGAGCGGCAATCCGCTTCAACCTCGCCCACGCCGGCCGCCTGGCCCTGCTCGCCCTCTGCCCCAGCCATGAAGTCGGCGTCGACCTCGAGCGGGACCGCCCCCTCTTACGGGTCGACGGGCTGGCCCGGCGCGTCCTCTCGCCTGTGGAGCGCGAGGCGCTGCTGGGGCTGCCCGAGCCGGACCGGCCCCGGGCCTTCCTCCGCCTCTGGGTGCGCAAGGAGGCCTGTCTCAAGGCCACGGGGCGGGGCCTGGGCTTCGGTCCAGCCCGCTTCAGCGTGCCCACGACCCCTTGGCTGGAGGGAGTCCGCGTCGACCTTCCGCCGGCGACATCCGGAGAGGGGGCCCGCGCAGCGACGGGAGCGGAGGCGCGCGCCGTCGGGCCGGTCGCGGAAGTGCCCAGCGCCGCGGCGGGAGCGGAAGCGCGCGCCGCCGCGGGCTGGTCTCCGGAGTCGGGCGGCAGCGGCTTCCGCTGCTGGCTGGCGGACCTGGAGATGGCCCCGCCCTACGAGGCCGCGGTGGCCGTGGCGGACGGGCCGCCGCGAGCCAATGATGCCTGATGAGGAGCGGCTGCCGCTGTCCCCGGGCGCAGTCCAGGCCGCGGTCCGGGCGCGTTCCAAGCCGCGGTGTCGGCGCGTTCCAGGCCGCTGTCCCCGGGCGCAGTCCAGGCCGCGGTCCCGGCGCGCTCCGGGTTGCAGTCCCAGCCGCGATTCACAACCGCCGTCCTAGCCGCGTTGCCGGCGTCCGCGAGACGCCCTATACTGCTGCCGACTGGGGGTCAGCGCCGCACAATCCCACCTCGGCGGATCCTTCGGGATCAGCGGCGCTACGTCCTGACACACCTGTCCGGATCGCGGGTGGCGCCTCGGGTGGCATGCGCGGGATGGAGCCGGAGCAGGCAACCCCGCCCGATGACGACCGAGTCCCCTGAGCGCCGCCCGCGCCGGCGGGTGCAGGGCGTCCGGCGTGAGGCTGCGGCGGTGCGGCTGCACGCGCCCCGTCGCCGGCGGCTCCGGGTCCGGCCGGCTCAGCCCCCGCCGGGATCCTCGGCGAACTCCGCCAGCACGGGCGCGTGATCCGAGGGCCTTTCGCCCTTGCGCGCCTCCCGGTCGATGACGACCGATCGGCAGCGCCGGGCGAGCGCCGCGCTGGCGAGCATGAGGTCGATGCGCAGCCCCTGTCCGAGACGGAAGGCGCCTCCCCGGTAGTCCCACCAAGTGTAGTGGCCCGCCCCCTCCTCATGCAGGCGGAAGAGGTCGACGAGACCCCAGTCCATGAGCTGAACCAGGGCCCGCCGCTCGTCGGGGTGGAAGAGGATGCGCCCGCGCCAGGCGTCCGGGTCGTGGCAGTCGCGCTCCTCGGGGGCGACGTTGAAGTCGCCGCAGACGACCAGCGGCTCCCCCGGCTTCGTCGCGGCCTCGAGCATCGCGCGCAGCCGCCCGAACCAGCGCAGTTTCGCCGCGAAGCGCTCGGAGCCGACCTCGGTCCCGTTGGGGACGTAGACCCCGACGATGCGCACGCCCCGCAGGTCGCCGCCGATCAGGCGGCGGTCCTCATCGGGGGCGGCATCGGGCAGCCCGCGGAAGACACCGGTCAGCGGCTCCCGACTGACGATCGCCACCCCGTGGTAGGAGGGCTGGCCGAACGACTCGACGCGGTAGCCGAGGGTCTCGAACTCGGCGCGCGGGAAGTCGGCGTCCGTCGCCTTGGTCTCCTGCAGGCAGAGGACATCCGGCCGCACGGCGTCGAGCCAGGCCGTCACCCGCGGCAGCCGCGCGCGGACCGAGTTCACATTCCAGGTCGCGATGCGCATCGTCCAGGCCGCCGTGCGCCACCCGCCGCCCGCGCGGCGGAGGGCCCGCTAGACGATCCGGCCTCCCTCCATGATCAGCCTGAGCCGCCCGCGCGCGTCGAAGGTGATCAGCGTCGGCGACTGGATCAGGCAGTCGAGGTGGATGAAGGCCTCGGCGTCCTCGTCGTAGTT
>VGIY01000243.1 GCA_016867695.1 Candidatus Eiseniibacteriota bacterium
CCATCCTGGGCGGCCGGCCGCTTCCCGGAGCGGAGCCTAGATCAGCCCGACCTTCTTCCCGGCCGCCTTGAAGATCTCCAGCGCCCGCGCCAGCAGCTCCTCGGTGTGCGAGGCCATCACGCTCGTGCGGATCAGGCAGCTGTTCTCCGGCACCGCCGGCGGGACGACCGGGTTGGTGAACACGCCCCTCTCGAGCAGTTCCTTCCAGAAGACGAAGGTGCCCTCGATCGGCCCGACGATGACCGGGATGACGGGGCTCTCGCAGGGCCCGGTGTTGAAGCCGAGCGACTGGATGCCGTTCTTCATGAGCTCGGCGTTGCGCCAGAGCCGCTCGCGCCGCTCCGGCTCCGCCTTGAGGATGTCGAGACAGGTCTGCACGGTGGCCACCGCGTAGGGGGGCAGCGCCGCCGAGAACATGAGCGCGCGGGCGTTGTGCTTGATGTAGGAGACTACGCGGGCCTCGCCGGCGATGAAGCCGCCGATCGAGGCGAAGGACTTGCTGAAGGTGCCCATCAGCAGGTCGACCTCGGCGGAGAGGCCGAAGTGCTCGGCGGCGCCGGCCCCCGTCGGCCCCATGACGCCCAGCGAGTGGGCCTCGTCGACCATCATCCGCGCCCCGTAGCGCTTGGCCATCGGCACGATCTCGGGCAGCCGCGAGAGGTCCCCCTCCATGCTGAAGATGCCGTCGACGACGACCAGCTTGCCGCAGGGCTTGTGCGCGGCCTTCAGCAGCACGCGCTCGAGGTCGGCCACGTCGTTGTGGCGGAAGCGGAGCGTCTCGCCGACCGCCATCCGGCAGCCGTCGACGATGCTGGCGTGGTCGAGCTTGTCGATGATGACATAGTCGTTGCGGCCGACGAGCGACGAGATGGCCCCCAGGTTGGCGAAGTAGCCGGTCGAGAAGACGAGCGCGGCCTCCTTGCGGACGAGGTCGGCCAGGTCCCGCTCGAGCTTCTCGTGGAGATCGAGCGTGCCGTTGAGGAACCGGCTCCCCGTGCAGCCGGTGCCGTAGTGGCGGGTGACCTCCTCGGCGCGGGCCATGACGCGGGGATCGTGGGTCAGGCCCAGGTAGTTGTTCGAGCCGAGCATGATCTTCTGCTCGCCGCCGATCGTGACGACCGTGCCCTCCGAGCCCTCGATGGGGATGAAGTAGGGGTAGAGACCCGCCGCCTTGGCCTCCTCGACCCGCTTGTAGGCGTAGCACTTCTGGAAGAGGTCGACGGGCGCGACGGCCGGATGGGGCTTTGCGGTCATGGATCCCCCTGGAGAACCACTCGTGGCCCTGCCGGGCCTGCTTGCCGCACCTGGGCGGAAGGCACGATGCCGGCGGATGTTAGGCGCCGGCGAGAGGGGTGTCAATCGGGTGATCCGCCTCGGGTGGTCTGCCTCGCGTGGTCCGCCCCGCCTGAGGGAAGGGGAACGGGGCGGCGGGAGCGGCGCCCGGTCCCGCGGCCCGGCGATGGGCGCGCGCCAGGGATCGCCAGACGCCAGCGGACGCTGGAGGGCTCGCGGCCCGGCCGTCCGCGGCGCCGAGCCTCGCGCGCGCGCAGGCCCTGAGCCGCCGCGCAAGCCCACGCCCGGCGGGATGCGCAGTCCGGGCCGCGCGCGGCCGCTCCTCTGTACGTCCTCACCGGGCACCGTGGCCGCGATGGACGGCTTTCGTTCTTCCCCGCGGGCTGCCCGATCCCGGCCGGCCCGGCCGTCCCGCGCCTCCCCGCCGCGGCGCGGGCAGGAGCACTCGTCTTCGCCAGCGCGCGCCGGCGTCCATGGGGGAAAACCAGTCGGCTGCGGCTCTCGGTCCCGGGCTGACGACTCCGGAGGCGTCTTGTACATTACCGGCCCGGTGGATCTACACAGCAAACAGAACGGGCCCCAGCCATGGTACTGGAGCCCGCTCTGATCGGCCTGATCGGAGTTACTTCTTCTTGGCGACCTTCTTCTTGGCCACCTTCTTCTTCGCGACCTTCTTGGTGACCTTCTTGGCAACCTTCGGGGCCGCCTTCTTCGCCACCTTCTTGGCCGGCTTCGCGCACGCCATGGGTCTCTCCTCCTTTGGATTTACCTTCCTTGGGCTGCAGCCGGCCGGATGCTACGCAAGCCCATCGGCCTGTCAAGCGCGATGACGAAAAAGGGGGCTCGCCGGTCAGCGTTCCGCCCCTCCCCCGCCCCGCCGCCCCCGGCCGACGTTGCCCGGCACCGGGGCCCGGGTGCGCGCCACGGCGGCGATCACCTCGATCTCCCGGCGCATGCGCTCCTCGACCGTCCCGCAGAGCGCCAGCACGTGCGGGCGGGCGGCCCGCCCCAGGCGGGCGCGGCGCTGCGGGTCCCGCGCCAGCTCGAGCAACCCGGCGGCGACGGCGGCGACAGTGGCCTCCTCCCCCCCGGGCGCCAGGAGCACGCCCGTCTCCCCGCCGCGGACGATCTCGGCGGTCGTGCCGGCGTCGAGCGCCAGCACGCAGCGCTCGCAGGCCATCGCCTCGAAGACGGGATTGCTGGCGTTCGTCCGGTCGAGCAGCGAGACGACCACGTCGGCGAGGCGGTACCAGCCGGGTAGGTCGGCGTTGCGCACCGCCCCGGGGAAGCGCACCACATCGGCGACGCCCAGCTCCCGCGCCAGCCTCCCGAGCCGTTCGCGCTCCGGGCCGCTGCCGAGGAGGATGGCGGCCGCGCCGGGCATCTCCCGGCGCAGCCGGGCCAGCGCGCGGATCAGGCGGTCCAGCCGCTTCTCCGAATGGAGCCGCGTGACCGACATGACGACGAAGGCGTCCTCGGGCAGCCCCAGGCCGGAGAGCAGGCCCGCCGGCCGCGGCCCCGGCGTGAAGACATCGGCCGGGATCCCGTTGCGCAGGAAGTGGATCGGCCTGAAGTCGACGCCCAGCCGGCTCAGGACCTCGAGCGCGGGGGAGCCGTCGTTGGTCAGGACCATCGCCTCGACCGGCACGCGAAAGCCGATTCGCTCCATGAAGTTCCCCTGCCACCGCAGGTTGTTGCCCAGGGCGAGGCTCAGCGTGTTGCCAAAGTAGCGTCCGACGAGCGGCAGCCCGATGCGGCGGGCGAGCGCGCGGCCGGCGGGAGCCGTCGTCACGTCGTAGGCGATGACGACCTCGGGCTTGACGGACCGGGCGAGGCGCAGCGCGGGAGCGCGGATGGCGGCCTGGAAGGCGGCGTAGCGCCAGGTTCGGGACCAGAGCCGCGGCAGGAGCGGCAGGTCGGGCCGACTGAAGACCTCGGGGGCGCGGAAGCGATGGAAGCGGACGCCGCCGAAGTCCTCGGTCGCCGCGGCGCCCGCCGCGCCGGGGTGGAGGATGTGCAGCTCGTGCCCGAACGCCGCCAGGGCGACCGGGGAGCGGGTGAAGGCGGTCGCCCCCGCTCCGCGGCCCATCGACCAGAGCTCGCGCCAGGGCATGAGGCCGAGGATCCGTAACGGCCTCTCCGCGCGCTCGGCGAAGGTGAAGCCGAGCACCTCCTGCTGCTCGCTACGCTGGCGGAGCATGGCGGTTTGTGTGCTCATCGGGCCGCAAGGCCTCGCGAATCCGCCGCGCAATCGTCCCTCACCGCCACCTGGGTCCCTGGCCCGGTCCCGATTCGCCGCCCTCGGCGGCCCCCGCAGCGGTCAGCCCCCCCCCCTCGCGACCGCGATCCACATCCGGACGGGCCCCGTCCGTCCTCTCGCCTACTCGGGGTTCGCCCGGCTGAAGCATACCTCCCCCGGCGCCGCGGCTCCAGCTCGGCCCAGGCGCTTTCGCCCGGGATGGGATCACCGACTGCCTCCCTTCCACCCTGCCCTCGGGCCCAGCCGGGCCGATCACCGTAAGGTGCATCCTCGCCGGACCCCGTGGCCGCGGGGGACCGACTTCGGTCAGGGGAGACGGTCAGACCGGGCTGAGTTCGGGCAGGAGCGGCCGGACCGGCGTGCCGATGGCCGCGTGGGCGGCGCGCAGCAGGTAGGTGCGCGGTTCCACGCCGCGCAGCTTGGCGGTCTCGATCAGGCTGTAGAAGATCGCCGCCACCTCCGTGCCCCGGCGCGAGCGCGAGCCGTAGTGGTTCTTGCGCCCCAGAACCACGCCCCGCAACCCGTGCTCGGCGGCACTTGTTGTCGAGCGGGATCCGGGGATCCTCGAGGAACGCGACCAGCCCGGGCCACAGGCCCAGCAGGTAGCGCACCGCCCGGCCGAAGGAACTGCGCGGCAGCCCGCCTACGCTCAGGGCCCAGGCGTAGATCTGCTGGACGATCACCGCCGAGCGCTCCGCGCGCAGCCGGACCCGTAACGCCAACCGCGCCTGCGCGTCCTCGGCCGTTTCCCCCGGCCCCGCCTGCGGCGCCTGACGCTCCACAGCGTAGAGCTGGCTGATCCACTCCAGCAGCGGCGCGCATTCCCCAGGGTAGTGCACTGCTGCCTGGCGGAACTTGCGGCGCACATGCGCCTTATCCCGAGCTCGGGATAAGGCGCATTATCCCGAGTTGGAGATTATCCCGAGACCGGGCACGATTCCTGCAGCGTGAGTGTGTAGACGCGATAGGAACTCCAGATAACGACGGCGGATCCGGAGCCTCCCGATCCCTGAGGGTCG
>VGIY01000244.1 GCA_016867695.1 Candidatus Eiseniibacteriota bacterium
GGGTGTTCGGCCGGCTCAGTATCCGGCTGGTCCGCGGGCTGCCGGCGCCCTGCGGGGCGCCCGATTCGAAGGCGGGCTCAGGCGCCGGCGACCGGCGGGGACAGGCGGTAGCGTTTGATCTTCGCCAGAAGGTTCGGGTAGCTGATCCGCAGCCGCCGCGCCGCCTCGGAGCGGTTCCAGCGCGCATCACTCAAGGCCTTCGCGATCAACCGCGCTTCCAGCCGGGCCATCTCGTCGTGCAGGTGCGCCCCCGAGGCCGCGCTCTCGGGGCCCGTCCCGGCGGCGAAGTCCGGCGGCAGCAGCAGCTCGTCGATCCACTCCCCGTCCTCGCTGAGGGCGACCAGGCGCCGGATCACCTGCATCAGCTCGCGCGTATTGCCGCGCCACTCGTGCGCCTGCAGTCGGGCCATCACGTCCCGCGCCAGTCCGCGAGGCCGGCGGCCCAGCTCGCGGCAGGACTCGGCGAAGAAGTGCTCGACCAGCAGCGGGATGTCCTCCCGGCGTTCTCGCAGCGGCGGCAGGAGGATGCTGAAGTCGTTGAGCCGGTAGAAGAGGTCTTCGAGGAACGCGCCGCGGCGGATCGCCTCGCGCAGGTCGGCATGGCTCGCGCAGATCAGGCGCACATCCACCCGGCGCCCCTGCGCCGCCCCCACCGGACGCACTTCCTTGGTGTCGGCGGCGTGGAGCAGCTTGGCCTGGACCGCCAGACTCGTGCGGCTGATCTCGTCCAGGAAGAGCGTCCCTCCGCCCGCCTCCTCGAACAGGCCCCGCTTGTCGCGAAGGGCCCCGGTGAAGGAACCCTGCACGTGGCCGAAGAGCTCGCTCTCCAGGAGAGACTCGGGCAGCGCGGCGCAGTTGACCGCCACGAAAGGCTTCGCCCGGCGCGGGCTGGCCCGGTGGATGCACTGCGCCAGAAGGCCCTTGCCGGTGCCCGTCTCCCCCTCGATCAGGATGTTGGCCGTCGAGTCGCCGACTCGCGCCAGGTGGGCGAACGCCCGGCGCAGCGGCATGTGCGCCGTGACGAAGGCCTGGAAGGCATCCTCGCGAGGCCGCTCGGGCGCGCCTTCCCTCTCGCCGCGCAGCCCCCTCTCCCGCTGCACCTGGACCAGCCCCAGCGCCAGGAGCCCCGCCAGGAGACCGAGGAGCTTCAGCTCGGAGCTCGTGAACGGCCGCGCCCCGGGCCCTCGCCGCTCGAGATAGAGAATGCCCTCCCCGGCCGGCAGCCGCACGGGGAGCGCCGCCAGGGCGCGCACTCCGGCCAGCGCCCCCCGCGCGTGGCGCGCCAGCGCCGGGTGGGCGGCCGCGTCGGCCGACAGGCAGATCCCCCGGGCAAGCACGGGGGGCGCCACGCAGCGCAGGATCTCGGCCGCGCGCTCAGGCGACAGGTGGGCCCAGGCCTCGACGGCGAAGCCCGCATCGTCCTGCGGGGCGGGCGAGGCGACGAAGACGCCGTCCCCCTCCAGGCGCTGGCGGACGAAGCGCAGCATGCTGGCCAGGCAGGCCTCGCCTGCTTGGCCTCCGCCGAAGAGCCTCCCCCATTCCTCGATGATCTCCGCCTCGGGCGATGCCAGCCGCGCGACGGCCGCCGAGCGTTCGTCCAGGCGCTCGCGCAGTTCGCGCAGCCGCGCCCGCAGATCCCGCCGTCCCGTCTCCCGCACGCAACGCTGGGCCCGATTCAGATCGCGCACCGCCTCGTCCAGCCTGCCGTGGTCGACGCGCAGGCCGGCCAGCTCCACCAGCGCTTCCGCGCTCCGCTCCGGCAGGTCGATCGAGGAGAAGAAGGCCCAGGCCTTGTGCGCGAGCTCCATCGCCCTCGCCGCCGGCTCCTCGGCAGCCCCGCCCTCCGCGGGCGCCGAGCCCAGGAAGCGGGCCAGTTCGAGCTGGGCGAGGGCCAGCTCGTAGCGCTCCGGCGTGCGGGCGAGGATGTCGACGGACCTCTCCAGAAGGGCGGCGGCCGCCTCGCGCGAGCGCGACCGCGCCATCGCCGATCCAAGGACGCGCAGCGCCGCGCCCGCCTCCGCCTGCTCGCCGAGCCGGCGGGCCTCGCGATAGCCCTGCACCGCCAGACGGCGCGCCTCGCCCGCACGGCCCTCGGCCAGCGCGACCGCGCCCAGGCGCCGCTTGAACTCGGGCACGAGGTCTCCGTCGGGCGCCACGTCCATGGCCAGCCCGAGCCCCTCCATCAGCCGCTCGCGCGCCTCGGCCCAGCGGCCCTCGTCGGCCAGCAGGTCCCCCTCCGCCTCGAAGCAGAGCACGAGCTCGCGCGCGTAGCCGTTCGCCGCGCACAGCGAGCGCGCCTCGGCATAGAGCGCGGCGGCCTCCGCGCGCCGCCCGCGCCGCCGCTCGAGGTGCCCCATGGCCAGGAGGGGCTTGACCAGGGAGTAGCCGTCGCCCGTCTGCCGGTTGATGGCGATCGATCGCTCCAGGTGGCTGGCCGCCGTCTCCCATTCGCACAGCTTGGTAAACAGGATGCCCAGGTTGACGCAGTGCGTCGCCACGCGGTGGTAGTGGCCGGCCGCCTCGCTGACAGCCAGGGCCCGAGCCAGGAAGTCGCGACCGTCGGCCCACTGGGGCCCGTTCTTCAGCAGCAGGCCCAGGTTGTTGAGGGCCAGCGCGATCCCCTCCTGGTGCTCGACGCGGCGGAAGGCGAAGAGGGCGTTCTCGAAGCACTCCCGGCTGGGGGCCATCTCGCCGCGGCGGGCGTGGATCGTGCCCCGGGCGATCTCGAGCATGCCGATCTCGCGGTGTTCGTCGGAGGGTTTCAGCAGCGCGCAGGCGCGCTCGCAGGCCTCGAGCGCCTCCTCGTAGCGGCCAAGCCCGTTGAGCAGCGTGCCGCGCCTCGAAAGGGCGCGGCCGGCGAGCAGCGGTTCCTCCGCCGGATCCAGGACATCGAGCGCCTCTTCGACGCGCCGCAACGCCCGCTCGAGCTCCCCGCGCTTGCGCAGGCCGTCGGCGATGCGCAGCAGGATCTCGACGCGCAGGGGGGAAACGGCCGGCGACGCCCCGACCCGCGTCAGGGCCTGCTCCAGCGTCTGCAAGGCCGCGGCCGTGCTATCGGCCGCGGAGTGGACGTCGGCCACCTGCAGCAGACGCTCGATCTCGGGCGGCGCGGGGGGCGCCGCCCGCCGGTGGAGGGGAGTGCGAGGAGATGGGGGACCTCCGCTCGCTTCTCCGCCGCCTCGTCTGGCTTCATCGCCTCGCATGGCTGCCCCGTTCACGCGCAGGCCACCCGGCGACTGGCTGTTCTCACAGCCACATCAGCATGAAGTAGACTTCGGTGAGCAGGAACTTCACGATCCGATCATGCCGGTGACAACCGAAGTCGTCCGGATCGCCGTCTTCGGGGACCGGGTTCGAGCCGATTCCCTGGCCGCCGCCCGGCAGCCCGCGTACGCCGGACCCCTCGCCCGCGGAGGGCGTCGGCGTCCCGTCCGCTCGTGACACCGCGGGAGAGGCGCTCGCCTCGGTCGCCGACTGGAGCCGCGCCGCGCCCGCCTCCTGCGCCGCCACCGGCAGGAGCGCGAGCGCGAGGAGGACTCCCCAGGCAAGGCACCGGACAAGGGATCTCGAATGGGGTGGCGACATGGCATTTCCTCCCTCGGCAGGCCGGGAGCGCCTCGCGCGACGGCGCCTGCGGGATACCTCGACCCGGGCGGGCCGTCGAGCCGGGAATGCCCCTGACACAGATAAATCTACGGCGGTTCCGGGCGGATGTCAAGGAACCGGGCGATGGCGTCCGGGACCCTCCACCACCCGGGCAGCCGCCGGGTTACCGGCCGCCGGTCCGCGCCCCGACTTGGAGAGGCGACGACCACAGGCGCCCCCTTGGGAAGCTGCCCATGCCACCTCCGACAGAGGGTTCAGACGAGTCCCAGTCCGAGCAGCGCCGCGATCAGCAGCAGCAGGCCTCCGGTGATCCGCTGCACGACGGCCATCGTCACCTTGTGCAGGATCCGCCTGCCGACCAGCACGCCGGCGAAGGCGGCCAGCGCCCCGGCCGCGACCAGCGCGCCCTCGCGGCTGCCGGCCAGATCGGGGATCCGGGAGCCGAACAGGATCGCCCCGTAGGCCGAGATCCTCACGAGGTCCACGAGTAGCCCGATCACGGCGTTCGTGCCGACGAACGCCTGCGCGGAGATGCCGACCTTGGCCAGGAAGGCGGATCGGAGCGCGCCCTGGTGTCCCGACAGCCCGCCGAAGAAGCCCGAGAGCACCCCGCCGGCCGGCAGGTAGCGGCGATCGAACTCCAGCTTCTCGAAGCGCGGGTGCAGCTCGAGGAGCGCAAAGACGGCCATGAGCGCCGCCATGGCCAGCTTGACGGGGGTCATGACGGCATGTCTGCCGAGAAACGAGTAGCTCCAGAGCTCGGGCATGCCGGATAGGAGCTTGAGCACGTAGACGCCGCCAAGGGCGGCGACGATCGCCGGCGCCCCGAAGCGCAGGACGAGCGCCGAGTCGGCCCACTTGCCGAGCAGGGCGGCCTTGAGGACATTGTTCGCGCCATGCACGAGCGCCGTGGCGGCGACCGCGATCTCGATGGGCAGGAA
>VGIY01000245.1 GCA_016867695.1 Candidatus Eiseniibacteriota bacterium
AAACTAACTTAGGGAGTGACCCCCCGTCCCCGCAACGGGCCAGGCAGGGGGTCGCGCGCTGAGCGCGACCCCCGAAGTGCGTGAACAAGGCGCCCTCAATCTGCGTGAACACGCTCACTGCCACTGGCGAGATACTCGGGCCAGCCCGGGTCTCTCACCGATGGGAATGGCATCGGGTTGACTGAATCGTCAAGTCAGGTGTCACTAGGCGGGAGTCCGCGGGCTGGCCCCCGGCGGCGGCCGATCGGACCGCCCCCGGCGCGCGGCGATCCCCATGGCCAGCAGCAGCGCCATCGCGGCCAGCCCGGCGGCGAGAAGGCGAATCCACCCGGGGCGGGACGCGAGCTCCAGGCGCACGTCTCCGTCGCCGAGGACCACGAAGGCGGCCCAAAAGAATGGATGCTCCGTATCCGCGCGGGACGCGACGATGTCCTGGGCTCGCGCCACCGCCGCCGCCACGGTCTCTCCGGCGGCGAGCAGGTCGTAGATCTGCAGCATGAAGTCGGCTGTCGCGTCGTCATCGACCGGCCACCGCGCCGCCAGCACGGCGGGCACCCCGGCGCTCAGGAACGCGCTGGCCACCCCCAGGATGCCCTCCCCGGAGAGCACCTGTCCGCTCGCGGAGGAGCAGTTCGAGAGGATTGCCAGACGCGCCGGCAACCGCAGGGCGGAGATCTCGGCGGCGCGCAGATTGCCGGGCGATCCGGCGGGCGAGAAGCACAGCTCGGACTGCCAGGGGCTCTGCTCGTCAATAGCCAGGTGTGAGGCGAAGTGCAGCACCTCCGCGGCGTGCAGGCGGGCCACCAGAGCCGACCCGTCTCGCGGGGCCATGACTACCCGCGCGTGACGGAAGCGCCGTTCGAGCTGCCGCACCTCGCGGGCACTCCCCCTGAGCAGTTGCCCCCGCGAAGAGTGGCTGCCGGCCACCGCCAGGATCCGGGCCGGCCGGGATTCGACGGCCCGGGAAGCCGTGCGCGTCTGAGCCAGGATGGTGGCTGACGGCACCTGCACCCACCGTCGCGAGCCGCCGGCCCGCCGAGCCTGCCCGGCGGGTGAGCCCGGGCGCAGGTGCCGCGCCAGCTCGCCAGGCGAGATCAACCCGAGGCGTCCGTCCGGGGCGACGATGATCGTCTCGCTGCGTTCGATCAGCGCGTCGAGCTCGCCGAGCAGCGTGCGCGCGAGGAGCGCGCCCGTACGCTGAATGGGTTCGAGACTTGCTCGCTCGGCTCGGCGCGCGGGCGGTTGCGAAACTAGCTGGTGGTAGTAGAGAAGCATCGGGTCGAGCCGGCCGCCCGGCGGCAAGCCCACGACCGCGGCGGTATCCCGGGTCACGGCCCAGGCCAGCGATGTGTCCGGGCCGAGGTAGAAGTCGAGCAGGAGTTCGCCGGGACGCAGAATCGACCGCTGCAGGGTGGCCAGATCCGCCAGGGGCGCGGGCGGGTTCTGGCCCGGGCGCGATCTCTCGCCGCCCGGGTCAAGGAGGCGCTCCAGAAGCGTCCGCGACTTGAACGCCTGCAGCCGATCGAAGGCCGCGCGCCGGGCGGCGCTGTCCGCCTCGGCCAACATCAACGCCGCGAGGCTGGTGTAGATCCGCGGACCGGTCATCCCCCGACGCTCGCGCCAAGTCGGATCCAGCGACCGGGCGCGATCGGAATCCCAGATTTCGGCCGCCCGGACCAGCGTCGCCCGAGCGCTGTCCGGAACGGCCAGGGCGCGCCAGGCGGAGGCGGCCTCGATCAGGGCGTCGATCGTTTCCTGGTTCTGCCCGCGCCTCCCGGCCCACTGCGCCGCGCGGCGCGCCTCCCGCAACCCGTCTTCATGGCGACCGAGGGCGAGCATGGCCTGGGCCAGCCGCACGCCGATACGCGCGGCCATTTCGCCATCGTCGCGCTCGCGCAGCAGTTCGTGCGCTTCACCCAGCAGCTCCAGGGCGGCGGCGGCGCTGCCCAGGGCCGTCAGCGCCTCGGCCGCGCCTTCAAGGCACTGCAGCCGACTGCGCATCGACAGGGGGCCCATAGAGCCCTTCTCGTCGGCCGTCAGGATTTCTCGGAAGCGGCGCGCCGCCTCATTGGTCCGGCCCCGGCGGGCGCTGAGTCGGGCCTGATGGGTGAGCACCAGCGGTTCGAGATCGCTGTAGCCGCGGTCGCGGCACAGCTCCAGCCCGGCCTGCAGCGACTCCTCGGCGGCGGGGAAGAGGCCCAGCTCGCCCAGGCACAGGGCGATGTTGAGCGTCGGCCGGATCGTCTCGCGCCATGACCCCAGCTCGCGATGGATGGCCCGCGACCGTTCGAACTGGGCGATGGCCCGCACGGGGTCGCCGAGGTAGAAGTCTATGGCCGCCAGGTCATTCAGCGCGATCGCTTCTGTCAGACGCTCGCCGTGGCTGGCGGCCAGGTCCGCCGCTCGCTGGTAGGCGGCGATCGCCGCCCGCAATCTCCCCGCGCGGGTTCGGGTCAGGCCGAGCCCGAGCAGCGACCACAGTTCGCCCTCGAGGTCTCCGCCGCCCGCGAACAGGGCCGCGGCGCTCTCATACTGCTCCTCGGCGTCGGCGGTCCGGCCGCCTTGCAGCGCGTGCCAGGCCAGCCCGATGTGCCCCCAGGCGGCATGCCGCGCGTCGCCGGCCGCGGCGGCCTCGACGCGCAGGCTCTCGGAGAGATCGCGCGCCTCGTCCCCGCGGCCCCGCAGCTCGGTCACCACGCTCAGCCATCTCAGCGCTGCGAGCCGGCGGGCAGTGTCGGCTCGCGCGGTGGCCATGGCCAGCGCCTCCCGCAGCCCGCCCTCGGCCTCCGCCGCGGGACCGAGCAGCCGGGCCTGCCGTCCGGCCCGCAGTTGGAGGTCCATGAGAGCGACCGAGTCTCCGGTCGCTCGGGCTTGCCGCACGAGAATCGCCGTCAAGGCCGCCGCGGAGTCGCGCTGCCCCGCGCGCCACAGAGAATCGACCGCGGCCGTCGCGGAGGGTTTGCCGCGGGGCTCGCCCGAGAGGGTCTGGGCAAGCAGGGCCGAGCCGCCGAGGATCGCGAGGGATGCCAGGAGGATCGGCAGCGGCGTGGTCGCGCGGGATGGTCCGGATCCCGGGTCTGTCGGTCTCATGGCGCGGGCGGCAGCTCCAGTGGTCGGATCCTGGACTGCGCGATCGCATCGCCGCCGCCGTAGGCGGTCACGCGCCACAGCAGGATCTCGCCGGAGGCGCGCAGGGGGGCCGTCTTCCCGGCCGGCAGCGCCAGCGACAGCTCCGACCCGGCATCGAACCGCTCGATCTCCCGGAAGTCCTCGCCGTGCAAGTCCACCTCGTACCGATCAGCGCCGGCGACGGCGCTCCAGCTCAAGCGCAGGCCGGCGTCAGCTTCAACCACGCGCGCGTCGAGCTCCGGCGTCGCGGGCGCGCCGGAGGCTTCCTCGCGCAGGAGGATCTCGTCTCCGCCGCGGCGGTCGAAAACTCCGGCTTCGCGGCCCACCCAGATCATGACCAACAGCGCGGCCGCGGTCAGCGCGGGCGGCAGCAGGCGCGGCATCCAGGGCCGCCGCGCGGCGCCGCCGCTCGCCGATCCGTGGCGCTCGAATGGCCTCACTTGCTCGCCGCCCGGGATCGCGCCCGCGAGCCGGGCCGCCAGCAGCTCGTCGGCTTCGTCGGGGAGCGCTCCGGCCGGGAGTGCCGACGGATGCAGGAATTCGTGGTAGGCCGCCAAGCGCGAGCGGCAGCGCGCGCAGGCCTCGGCCTCGAGCCGCAGAGGATCGCCCTCGGCCCGGAACGCCACGCGGGACAGCTCTTCATTCCGCAGGCAGGTATGGGTCACGGCCGGATCTCCCCGCCCTTGCACTCGCGCTGCAACGCGCTGCGCAGCTTGCGCCGCGCTCGCTGCAGAACGCCCCGTGCTCCCGAGGACTGCTGAATGGCCATCACCGTGGTGATCGTCTCAATCGGCATGCGCTCGAAGCAGCGCAGCCAGAGAACCGCCTGTTCCTGCAGATCCAGATGGCGATGGATCAGCGCCAGGAGGCGTTCCTCGTCGAAGCGCTGGACCATTCGCTCGGCGGGGTCCTCCCGATCGGCGGAGCGCACCCCGTCTTCGACCGGCTCCTCGGCGAAGATGGCCGGACGGCGCAGCTCGTTGAAGCAGCGGTTGCGCGCAATGGCGTAGATCCAGGAGCTGAAGCGGCAGTCGCCCTGGAAGGACCCCAGCGAGCGGTAGGCGTTCAGCAGCACATCCTGAGCCAGGTCCATGGCCGTCTCGTGGTTGCCGATGTACCGGAAGCACCAGATGTAGACGCGCCTCCGGTACCGTCCGAACAGCTCGGCGGACGCCCGCTGCGCGGCAGGGCTCCCGGGATCGCCGGTGACCCGGCGAACGAGCTCCTCATCCGTCACCGCGCCGGCTGACCCGGCGCCCTCTATGTCGGACACGCAACCCATCTCGGAATCACACCCTGGGGCCCGACCGCCGCCCTCCGGCGCCGGATGGCTTCCCGGGACGGCCTCCGGGGAACATACGGCGGCGCCTAGTCCTGCTGGAATCAAAGATCGGCGGGCGAGAGCGGATTCGGAAG
>VGIY01000246.1 GCA_016867695.1 Candidatus Eiseniibacteriota bacterium
AGGATCGCCCGCGTCGGCTCCCATAGGTACTCGACGCCGTGCGTGTCGATCAACCCGCCCGGCTGGTCGTAGCTGCGCCCCATGAAGGCATCGCCGGTGAAGTTGATCGTGATCTCCCCCGCATGGCCGGCCGGGTCGACCGCCACCTGACAGGTGTCGCGGCCGATCAGCCCCGTGTCGTCGGTGACGTCGAGGGCGACGGTGAAGGTGTAGTCGGCGGTCGCCGTGAAGGCGTGGCTCGGATGGGCGAGGCCGCTCGTCGCGCCGTCGCCGAAGTCCCAATGATAGGCGTGCGCGTCGCTGTCGGGATCGTCGACCAGCGACTGGAACTGCACCTCGACGCGATAGAGGGCCACGCCCGGCGCCGCCTCCCGCGCCAGCCGGACCGCGTCGCCCGGGTGGGCCTGGATCTCGACCCGCGGAGCGATCGGCAGCTCGTCGGTGACGTCGTGGATCTCGTCGAAGAGGGTCGCCCCGCGCGGCGTGGCGTCGCGGTCGTTGACGAAGACAAGCTGCGTCAGCTCCGGCAGGTAGCCCCAGGTGTCGAACCAGTCCTGCCCGAGGGGGAAGCGATAGGCCTGCCATCCGCCGGCGGGGAAGAACCCCTGCTGGGCCACGTTCCAGCGGTCGGAGAGCACGAGCTGCGTGCCCGCCACGCAGTAGAAGAGGACCGTGCCGCTGTCGTCGCCGAAGCCGAGCGCCTGCAGCTCGCCGATCTCCTCGACGAAGAGCGCCGCCTCGATCACCGTGGCCGCGGTCACGGGGTGGGGATCGAGGTCGAGCACCTTCCAGGTGTTGCCCCACAGGCGCAGGGCGTAGGCGGACCCGCCGTAGGTGTTGGCCGACTGCACCTCCCAGGACTGGGGGTGCTGGTCCTCGTCGGGATAGCTCCGCAGGACCACGGAGCCCGACTCGAAGTCGGCCAGGGGGACGCGCCGCGCTCCGGTGGCGGAGGCCGCCGGCAACGCGCCGGCGTCGGCCGCGGCCCGCGCGACCGGCGTCGTCAGGCCCCCGCAGACGGCGAGCCACAGGAAGAAGAGGGCGGCGGTCGGGCGGACGGTGCCCGGCCCCAACCCGGGAATCCGGAGTGAGATGCGCATGGGGCCTCGCCTCCCGGCGGTCTTGCCGGGCGCCCTGCCGCGACGCCCCGGTCGATCCGCGGTCCCGCGCCCGAAGCCGTCGCACGAAACGCAGCCCTTCCACTCTACCGCACGCGAGGGCGGATCTCAAGTTTTCCGGGATGGGCGGCGCGGCGCGGCGTGCTATACTCACCGGCTTTCGCTTCCCCGTCCGAGTCGAATCGCCTGGGAGGGCCGGCATGGTCATCGGGATTCGCCGCGAAGACAAGAACCGCTGGGAGCGCAGGGTCCCCCTGACGCCGGAGGACGTGCGCGAGCTGCGCGAGCGCCACCGGCTCGAGCTCCAGGTCCAGCCCTCGCCGATTCGCGCGTTTCCCGACGAAGCCTACGCCGCCGCGGGGGCGCACCTGCGCGAGGACCTGGCCGGCTGCGACCTGATCCTGGGCGTCAAGGAGGTTCCGCGGCCGGCGATCCTCCACGACAAGGGCTACTTCTTCTTCTCGCACACGATCAAGGGCCAGGCGCACAACATGCCGATGCTGCAGCGGCTTCTCGACTCGGGCTGCACGCTCCTCGACTACGAGCTGATCACGGACGAGCAGGGGCGCCGGCTCGTCTTCTTCGGCGGCTTCGCCGGACTGGCCGGCATGATCGTCTCGCTTCACGCGCTGGGGCAGCGCCTGCGCGTCGAGGGGATCCCCAATCCCTTCACGCGCATCCGCCGCACCTACGAGTACGCCGACCTGGCCGAGGCCAAGAGCGAGATCGCCGCCGTGGGCGAGACCATCGGCCGCGAGGGGCTCGATCCGCGGATCACGCCGCTGGCCGTCGGGTTCACCGGCTACGGGCACGTCTCCCGGGGGGCGCAGGAGATCCTCGACCTGCTCCCCGTCAAGGCGATCACCCCGCAGGAGCTGTCCTCCCTGCGCCGGCGGCCCGATCTCTCCCGCCACCAGGTCTACAAGGTGGTCTTCCGGGAGGAGCACCTGGTGCGCCCGCGCGACGCGGGGCAGCGCTTCGAGCTGCAGGACTACTACCGGCACCCCGAGAAGTACGAGTCGGCGTTCGAGACCTACGCCCCCCACCTCCACCTGCTGATCAACGGCATCTACTGGACGGAGAAGTACCCGCGCCTGATCACCAAGGGCCAGGCGGCGCGGCTCTACGGGGAAGCGGCGCAGCCGAACCTGCGCGTGATCGGGGACATCTCCTGCGACGTCGAGGGCAGCATCGAGCCGACCGTCAAGGTGACCGACCCGGAGACGCCCTGCTTCGTCTACGACGTGTTCACGGGCAAGGCGCTGGACGGCTTCGCGGGGACCGGGCCCGTGATCATGGCCGTCGACAACCTGCCCTGCGAGTTGCCGGTCGAGGCGAGCCGCTTCTTCAGCCGGGCCTTGAAGGGCTTCGTCGCCGAGTTTTCCGGCGCCGACCCGGCGCGCCCGATCGACGAGTGGGGGCTGTCGGCGGCGCTCCGGCGGGCGGTGATCGCCGAGCGCGGGAGACTGGCGCCCGACTTCCGGCACCTGGCCGCCCGCCTGCCGCGCCAGGAGCCGCCCCAGGGGTAGTACGCCCGCCCGTGCAGGGGGGCGCAGGGAAAGGAGCCCGTTTCATGGCACGCGTGCTGTTGCTCGGCGCCGGTCTGGTGACCCGTCCGCTGGTGCGCTACCTGCTGGCCCGACCCGGCCTGAGCCTGACGATCGCCTCGCGGACGGTCTCGAAGGCCGAGGCCCTGCTCGAGGGGCACGCCCAGGGGCGCGCCCTGGCCCTGCTCGTCGACGACCAGGCCGCCCTGTCGCGCGAGGTGGCGGCGCACGATCTGACGATCAGCCTGCTCCCTTACACGCATCATGTCCGCGTCGCCCGGCTCTGTCTCCAGCATCGCCGGCACATGGTGACGACCTCCTACATCAGCCAGGAGATGCGCGCGCTCGACGGCGAGGCGCAGAGCGCCGGGCTGACGATCCTCAACGAGATCGGCGTCGACCCGGGCATCGATCACATGTCGGCCATGCGCGTCATCGACGACGTCAAGCGCCGCGGCGGCACCGTGACCGCCTTCTCCTCCTACTGCGGCGGCCTGCCCGCGCCCGAGGCCAACACCAATCCCTGGGGCTACAAGTTCTCCTGGAGCCCGCGCGGCGTGCTCATGGCGGGCAAGAACGACGGGCGCTTCCTGCGCGGCGGCCAGACGATCGACATCCCCGGCGCCGAGCTCTTCGCCCACTACGAGCCGGTGGAGGTCCCGGACGCCGGCACCTTCGAGGGCTACACGAACCGGGACTGCCTCGGCTACATCGACCTCTACGGCCTGCAGGGCATCGCCGACATGTTCCGCGGCACGCTGCGCTACCCCGGCTGGTGCGACACGATGCGCGCCTTCGCCCGGCTCGGCTACCTGGACGACGCGCCGCGGCCGGAGCTGCGCGGCATGACCTTCAGGGATCTGGCCGGCCTGCTCGTGCCGGAGGCTCGCGGCCCGGCCGATCCGGCCGGCGCGGTGGCCCGCCACCTCGGCCTGGCCCGGGACGCCGATCCGATCCGCCGCTTCGAGTGGCTCGGCCTCTTCGGCGACGAGCCGCTTCCCGACGCGCCCTCGATCATGGATGCGATGGTCGCGCGGATGCTCGCGCGCATGGCCTATGCCCCGGGCGAGCGCGACATGCTGGTCATGCATCACCGGTTCCAGGCCCGCTTCCCCGATCACCGCGAGTCGACGACCTCGACGATGGTCGACTTCGGCATCCCGGGCGGAGACACCTCGATGGCGCGCACGGTGAGCCTGCCGGCGGCGATCGCCACGGGCATGATCCTCGAGGGGCGGATCACCCGCCGCGGCGTCCTCGCGCCCGTCTTCGCGGAGATCTACGAGCCGGTGCTGGCGGAGCTGGAAACGCTGCAGATCACCTGCCGGGAAAGGACGACACGGTCATGACCGGTCCGCAGACGAATGGAGCGGGACCCGCCGACGCGGGGATCCTGGAAGCCCTCAAGCCCCACATCCAGGAGGATCTCCTGCCTTGCCGCGCGGCCCTGGCGCTGGCGGCGGAGCTGGGCGTGAGCCCGGCCCGCATCGGCAAGGTCTGCAACGCCCACGGGATCCGCATCGTCGACTGCCAGCTCGGCTGCTTCGGGCGCGCCAGGAAGTTGCGCGACTGAGACGCGGCTGGCTCGAGCGCCCTCCCGGAGGCCGTCAACTCGCGGATGTCGGGCCCGTCATGCGGCGCCCCGACCCGTGCCGTGGGCTGTCGCGCGGAAGGGCCGCGGCGCGAACGGGCTGTCGCGCGGAAGGGCCGCGGCGCGAACGGGCTGTCGCGCGGAAGGGCCGTGGCGCGAACGGGCTGTCGCGCGGAAGGGCCGTGGCGCGAACGGGCTGTCGCGCGGAGGTGCCGTGGCGCGGAAGTGCTCCCCGTCGGGGCCCCGTTCAGCTATCATTATGGAGGCAAGTGTCCTGGCGGATCGGC
>VGIY01000247.1 GCA_016867695.1 Candidatus Eiseniibacteriota bacterium
GCGGGGGCGGCAGGGGAGCTGGCGCTCCTGCCCGGCATCCCCATCCTCGAGGAGCAGCACATCCAGGGCCTGGGGGCCGAGGCGCGGACCCGGCGCGAGACGCTCGAGATCCGCGAGGCGGCGCCCCCGCCGGAGGCCTACGGGACGCCGGACGGATACAGCCTGCAGCCCCTCGACCCGTTGCGCTCGCTGCGCCGGAAGCGCCGGCCGGCGCCTCCCTTCCGCGCGCACTGCCGCCTCAGGCCCGAGCGCCTGCCGGCCCGCCCGGCCGCATCGCCCCGCTGAAGCAGGGCCCGGCTCGGCGTCTCTCCCTGTCTAGCGCACGAGGATCATCGAGCGCGTCGCCCGCGCTCCTCCCGCCTCGAGGCGATAGAGGTAGACGCCCGCCGCCGCCGGCCGCCCCTGCTCATCCCGCCCGTCCCACGCCGCGCGGTGGGAGCCGGCCGCGAGCGGCTCGCCGTCGATCAGCGTGCGCACCGCCCGTCCGGCCGGATCGAAGACGCGCAGCAGGGCCGCGGCGGGCGCGGGCAGATCGAAGGCGATCGCCGTAGCGCCGCGGAAGGGGCTCGGCCGATTGGCGTGCAGGGCGAAGACCGGCGCGCCGGTCGGCTCCGGCGCGGACGCGCCCGCCTCGACGATCTCGGCCGTCTGCTCGACGGGCAGGAAGTTGTGGGCGGTGACGGTCACGTCCATCACCCCCAGCGTCGCCGTCGAGAGGTCGAAGGTCGCCGCGCCTCCCGGTCCGGTGAGGGCGACCAGGTAGATCTCGTCGTCCTTCATCAGGCAGACGCGCGCCCCGGACACCGGTCCGCCCCCCTGCGCGTCGACCTGCACGGTGAACCCTGTCGACCCCTCGCCGACGGTCGCCGGGTGCGTCACCGCGAGCGCCGCCGGGTCGGCGGTCCAGATCGGCAGCTCCGGATCGCCGAGCAGCGTCAGCTCGCGAAAGACGTAGCGCTCGTGGTCGCTCGTCGGGAAGTGGCGGTTCTTGTGCTCCGAGAAGCAGGGCCCGAGCGTCGTCCGGCCGAAGACGAAGAGGGTGCGGAAGAAGAGCCGGTCGTAGAGATTGGACAGCGTGTTGCAGAGCCCTGGGTTGTACCAGCCGAACTCGGAGTTGCCCAGGTAGGCCAGGATCCCGCCGTTGGCGTTCTTGCAGAACTCCTCGGCAATGCAGTTGAGATCGAAGGCGCCCGCCTTGCAGCCGGTGGAGTACCAGATCGTCTGGTCCTGGGTGTTCGTGAAGGCGTCGGTCTCCACCGTGGAGATCCAGGCGTCGTGGCCCGAGCCGGCTCCGATCAGCGTCACCGAGCAGTGGTCCATGTGGTTGACCAGATGGACGCCCGACTGGATCAGGTCGATGATCGCCTGCTTGTGGTCCGTCGGCTGGCTGTCGTAGACGTGGGTGATGTCCCAGCCGCTCGGCCAGTAGTTGTCCTCGATGAAGTCCTTGCAGACCTCGCAGGGCGTGTTGGCGTCCAGGTCGAAGCCGAAGAGGCCCGCCTGCATGGCGTAGTCGGTGAGCGGCGGGTTCTTCTCGTAGGTCAGCACCTTGGAGGTGAAGATGTCCATGTAGAGGCCGTAGCTGCCCGTCGCCCGGCCGACATGGACCTCGACGAGCCAGTCGTCGTCGTAGTCGGCGTAGTAGGTGTCGTTGGTGACGAAGTAGGGATCGATCGGGCTCGGCCACTCGTGGGTGGGCACCTTGTTGACGTCGCCGCCGAGCAGGAAGTAGGTCGCCCCCCACTGCTGGTGGGCATCGGCGACAAAGGCGCGGATCCGGGCGGGATTGGCCCCCGAGTACAGGCTGTAGACCCAGGTCGTCGTGACGATCTTGGCGGGCACGCCCTTCTTGGTCTTCCAGTCGGCCAGGTCCTGCAGCGACGGCGCCAGGTCGCTCGAGGAGATGATCACGTAGTCGTACGCGCCCGCCGGGAGCTCGGCCCGGCTCGCGGCCCCCGCGGCCGCCCGCAGCTCGACCGCCTCCGGGTTGACGACCAGCGCGCGCACGCGCGCCTCGAGCTCCTCGCGCTGGCGGGGCGAGGCCCCCGGGGGCAGGTAGTCGCCGCACTCCCCGCCCGCGGCGGTCTCGATCTCGAGCGTGAGCCTGGTGAGGACTTCCAGCGCGCCGGCTGCCGGCCGGTAGCGCACGGGCCGGAGCTCGAGAATGGCCATCCCCTGTCCGCCCAGGTCGGCGTGGCGCAGGTACACGGCCGCCTCGGAGGGATAGGGCGCCGCCGAGGCGTAGAGGGCCGCGTCCGGAGGCACGAAGGTCTCCGGGCGGGGAGCGCTCATCGCCAGCGGGGGTTGGGCGGGCCAGACGGTGAAGCGGCCGGGAACAGCCTCCACGCTCTCGACGCGGACGCTCAGGCCCGACAGGACCGCTCCCTCCGGCAGCGCCACCCGGACCTGGACCGCCGGCAGCGCCGGCGCGCCGATCTCGGCGAGCGAGCCGCCGCCGGCGAACTCGATCCGGTCGTAGCCCCGGAAGGCGTCGATGCGCAGGTCTTCCGGGGAGAACTCGATTGGCACCTCTATCCGCGCCGCCCAAGCCTCGAGGACGGCCGGCCCGAGGAAGACGACAAGGCCCAACAGGAGTCCGATGAAGAGTTTGGCAGGATGTCCCTTGATCCGGTCCATGGAAGCGCTCCTCCGCGGCAGGATGGTCCTCGCGGTTCCGGACCGACCCGGGCCGGAACCGATCTCGCCAACCATTATACCATGACTATCATCCAACGGCCCGGAGTCCCGGCGGGAGGCGACACATCGTCGCGCTTGACTCGACGGCCGGCGGGAGTCGCAACCTCGCCGCGGGCTTGGCTCGCGGGCCGACGGAGAGGCGATGAGAAAAGCCCTCCGGTCCATCGACCGAAGGGCGTCTCGCTTGCAACTGCGGGGCCGACGAGATTTGAACTCGCGACCTCTGGCTTGACAGGCCAGCGTTCTAACCGGGCTGAACTACGACCCCAGCCTCTGCGCGCAGAGAATCGGCCGACCCGCGTTCCGTCCGTCTCACGAAGGGCCGCCCCAGCCTCTGCGTACAGCGAAGCGACGGTAGTCGACGCTCCGGGGCGGTGTCAATCGCATTCCGGCGCTTCCCTACCACCAACGGGCCAGGTGGACCCCCCGGTAGTAGCGGCGCAGGATCTCCTCCGCGGGCACGCCCCCGCGGGCCATTCCCAGCGCCCCGGTCTGGCACATGCCGACGCCATGCCCGAACCCGCGGCCCTCCAGGCAGATCCGGCACTCCTGCTTCCCGCTCCGGCGCAGCCGGCCGATGAGCGTGCTGCGCAGCGGGCCGCCGTCGGGCCTGCGCAGGAGCCAGCGGATGCGGTCCCCGCGCACCCGGAAGACCCCGCCGTCGGTCGAGACCCGGAGCTCCTCGGCGCGCCCAGAGGGCGATCGGGCGGCGATCTCGATGTCCCGCAGTCGCCCCAGTTCCCTGCCGCGGGCGGCCGGGTCCTCCTCGGGCAGACGGGCGAGGACGATCTCCGCCAGCTGCCCGCACTCCCAGCAGACCTCCCAGCGCGCATGGGGGCTTTCGGCGCACCAGAAGCCTCCCCCGCCGGCGGCATCGCGCACGGAACGCAGGTAGGGGTAGCCCGTGCCCGGCCATGCGCGCTCCGCCTCCTCGGTGCGCCCGCCGCAGGTGGAGCTGTAGTTGGCGCGGATAGCCCGCCCCTCGTGCACGGCGACGATCCCGCGCGTCTCGGCCACGGCCCGACTGGCGGCGCCCGTTTCCGCGCCGATGCCGCCGTAGGCCTGGTCGTCGACTGTCGCCAGGAGGTCGCAGCCGTGGGATGCGGCGCGGCGGCCGAGATAGTGAAGCGCATAGCTGCGCGCGGCGATGGCCTGCGCCTGCAGCGCGGCGCCGGGCGTGGACTCCGAGGATCCGATCTCGACCGGCACGACGCCGAGCAGGTAGTCCTCGATGCGCAGGGCGTTGATCGCCGTCAGCCGCATCCCGGGCTCGGCCCGCACCAGGATCTCGCCCCGATAGGGGCGGCCGCCGACCTGCAGCGGATGCTCCGGCGAGCGCGGCTCGAAGAGCAGCGCCTCGGCGAAGACCCCGAGCGTGTCCCCCCGGGCGCCGATTAGCGCGAGGCGCGCAGTGGGGGTTTCCCCGGCCCGCCCCGCGGGCGACAGGGCCGCCAGCTCGAACGCCGACCCCGCCGGGCGCGCCGCGCCCGCCAGGCCGCTGCCGACGCGCCAGACGCGCACTTCCCCCGCGCACTCGATGCGGACCCGCGGCGCGCCCGCGAGCAGCGCCACGCGCAGCACCGGCTCGCGCCCCGGCGTCGAGCCTGGCTGCGCAGGCGCGCGGCGCGAAGCCGGCGCACAGGCTCCCTGGAGGATCGCGCAGAGCAGCAGAGCGGAGGCGAGACTCGGGCACCGGCGGCTCATGCGGCGCATTCTGCCGAGCCGCGGAACGGGGGGCAACACCTGGGTTGTGGTCCGAAGATTCCGGGTCGAGCGGCCGGGAGTCGGGGTGAAGCTCGGTCCGCGGCCCTTTCCGCGGCCCTTCGTCCTCCCGG
>VGIY01000248.1 GCA_016867695.1 Candidatus Eiseniibacteriota bacterium
GCGAGGGCATCGAACAGCATCACGCGACGGGGCTGATGACCTACTTCCTGCACAAGGCGCGCCGGCGCGATCCGCAGACCCCGGAGAGCGAGTACCGCTATCCGGGCCCGCGGCCCCGCTCGCGCGAGGCGGCCATCCTGCTGCTCGCCGATCAGATCGACGCCGCCTCGCGCAGCCTGGATGATCCCACGCCGAGCCGCCTGCAGGGCGTCATCAAGCAGGTGATCGAGAAGCGCGCCAAGGAGGGGGAGCTGGACGATTCCCAACTGACGCTGCGGGATCTCGCCGCGGTGCGGGAGGCCTTCGTGCCGATCCTCACCGCGCTCTTCCGCGGCCGCGCGAGCGGGCGCATCGTCTATCCGAGGTTGGAGCATGTACGCGGCCAGACCGCCGGCGGTTCTCATCAGGAACCGGCAGCGAAAGTGGAAGGTTGATGCGGCGCGCCTGAGGCGCCTGATCGCCCGCGTGCTCGCCGGCGAACCCGGTGGCGAGCTCGGCGGCGAGCAGGCCGGCGTCGGCCTCGTGCTCTGGCGCGACGAGCCCGTCGCGCGGCTCAACGCCCGCTATCGAAGCCGTTCGGGCCCGACGGATGTCCTTTCGTTCCCGACCGACCCGGAGGGCTGGCCCCCCGGCGAGCCCCGCCCGCTGGGCGAGGTCGTGATCTCGGTGGACCGGGCGGCGGCGCAGGCGTGCGAGCGCGGCCTGCGGCTGGCGGCGGAGCTGGATCGGCTGGCCGTCCACGGGGTGCTGCATCTGCTGGGGTACGACGACGACACGCCCGCCCGGCGGGCCCGCATGCGCCGCCGCGAGGACCGCCACCTGCGGGCGGCATCGAGGAGGTGAGCCACCGGCCATGACCGTCGCCGGTTCTCCCGCCGCGCTGATCGCCGCCGCGCTCGCCCTCGCCCTGGGCGCGCTCTGCTGGCAGTGGTGGCGCGCCTACCGCTCCCCCCAGCCGCTCGACCGGCTGCCGCGGGCGCCCTTCTGGACCTCGGTGACCGCCTGGGTCCTCCTGGGGCTGCTTCTGGCTCCGGCGCGCGAGGCGGAGTGGCCAGCGCGCGCGGCAGCCTGGGCGCTGCCGGCGCTCGGCCTCTTCGCCACGGCGCTGATCCGCCTGATCCGCGCGGAGGTGCCGGGTCTGGTCGCCGAGGAGCGGCTGGGCGGCGGCCGCCGGGCCGGCGCCAGGGGCGAGCCGGGCGAGCTCGATCCCGAGGACCGCAGGCTCGTGCAGCGGATGCTCTCGCTGCGCCGCCGCCAGGCCGTGGAGCTGATGCTGCCGCTGCCGCGGGCGGCGACGCTGCGCGCCGGGGCGACGCTGGCCGAGGCGGTGGAGGCGCTGCGCGCGCGGAGCCAGTGGCGGCTGCCCATCCTCGACGCCGAGGGGCGCCGCGCGCTGGGCGTGATCGAGTCGCGCGATCTCGCCCGCCAAGCGCTGGCGGCGGCCCAGGGCCTGCTCGCCCCCGACGAGGCGGGCGAGGATGTGCGCCGCCGCTGCCAGCCGATCCCCGAGGTCGGCGCCGCGCAACCGGCGGCCGATCTGGTCGTCGCGCTGCGGGGAGACAGCCACGGACTCGTCGCCGTCGTCGACCGGCAGGGCCGCGTGCTCGGCTTCGCCTCCTGGGATCACGTCTTTCAGGCCCTCGTCGGCCGCCGCGGCGAAGAGGTGGCGTTGTGAGCACGCTCGACGCCGGGCTCGCGTTCCTGGGCGCCTACGTCGCCGTCGGACTCCTCGCCGCCTCCTGGCGGCGGGCCGCGGAGTCGCGCGGGGACACCGGGCTTTGGATCGCCTGCTGCGGCTACTGGCTGGTGGCCGTGTGGCCGCGCTGGATCGAGACGGCCCCCGAATCGGCCCCCGTCGCCGCCCTGGTCTGGATGGGGCTCGCCTTCCTGCTGGCCCGCGCCGGCGCGCTCCTGGGCCGCCGGCTGCCGGCGCGCGGCGTCGCCTGGCTGCTCGGGCCGGCGCAAGCGCTGACGCTGCTGCTCTCCTGGGCGGCGGCGGCGCGCATCGAGCGGCGCCGCCCGGGCCGCGGGCGGGGGGCCGCCGCGACGAGCCCGGGGCCGGGAGACGAGGCGAGCCAGCCCGCCGGAGACGCGGTCGACAGCGTCGTCGAACTGGGCGAGACGACGCTGGAGGAGATCCTCGTTCCCCGCAGCGAGGTGCGCGCGCTCCCCGAGGGCGCCAGCGTGGGCGAGTGGGTGGAGCTGGTCGCGGCGACGCGGCGCACGCACCTGCCGGTCTACGGCGCCGACCTGGACGAGATCCGCGGCTATGTCTGCGTCAAGGACCTCTACCGGGCGAGCTCGCCGGAGGAGCCGCTGGCGCGCTTCGTGCGCGAGGCGCGCATCGTCCCCGAGAGCATGCGCGCCGACGACCTGCTGCGCGAGCTGATCGCCCATAAGGAGAAGCTGGCCGTCGTCGTCGACGAGTTCGGCGGCACGGCCGGTCTGGTGCGCGACCACGACCTCTTCGAGATCCTCCTCGGCGAGATCGAGCGGGAGGGCGTCGCCCCGGGACTGCGCCCCCTGGGCATGGGCGTCTACCTGGCCGACGGGCAGCTCCGGATCGACGACTTCAACGAGGCCTCGCCGGTGGCGCTGCCCGAGGGCGCCTATGAGACGCTGGCGGGCCTCTTCCTGGCGCGCCACGGCCGGATCCCCCGGGCGGGCGAGCGCCTCCGGCTCGGCGGCGTGACGCTCGAGGTGATCGAGGCGACCGCGCGCCGGATCGTCCGGCTGCGGGTGGCGATCCCGGCGGGCGGCGGGGCGCTCCGGGCGGCGGCGCGGGAAGGGGCTGATGGCGATCGTTGAGGACGAGGCGCTGATCCTGCGGGCGATGCGCTACTCCGACACGAGCCGCATCGTGATCGCCAGCGCGCGCCTCGGCGGGATCGTGCGTTTGCTGGCCAAGGGATCGCGCGATCCCAAGAGCCCCTTCGGCGCTTCGCTGGAGCCGCTGACCCGCTCGGCGATCGTCTACTACCGCAAGCGGGACCGCGAGCTGCACCTGTTGCGCAGCGCCATGGTGGTCGAGCCTCACCTCGGCCTGCTGCGCTGCACCCGCGCCTACCACCTCGCCCACGCGGCGGCCGAGTTCGCGCTGCGCGTCGTCCCGGGCGAGGAGCCCAATCCGGAGATCCACGACCTGCTGCTGCGCTACCTCGCCCACCTCGCGCGGCTCCCCGGCCGGCCCGCCTCGGCGGCGGTGCTGAAGCGCCTGCAGCTGCGGATCGCCGCGCTCCTCGGCTACGAGCCGCGGCTGGGCGGGTGCGCCCGCTGCGGGGGGGCGGCGGAGAGCCCGAGCGGGTTCGGGGTCGCCGAGGGGGGGCTGCTCTGCCGGCGCTGCCGGCCCGAGGGCGAGAGACTCGCGCTCGGGGTCGAGGCGCTGGATCGACTGCGCGCGCTGGCGTCGCCCGAACGGACGCCGCGACCGGCGGCCCAGCTTCCGCCGGAGGCGGCGCGCCAGATGGAACGGGTGATCGAGTCCTTCCTCCGCTATCACCTGCCCGCCTACTCGGGGCTGCGCGCGCTCAAGAGCCTCGATGACTGGACGCTCCTGGTGGGCGCAGGCGGGGAGCGCGAAGCGCCGGCGGCGACCTGACCGGCGCCGGCGAAGCTTCGTGCCTCTCTCTGCGCTCTCCTCGGGCGCCGCGCGGCCGGCGCGACTCGCGGGGCGGCGGCGGTCGCCGGTGCGGACGGCCGGGTGTCGACGGCGCTGACCGCCAGGTGCGGCCGGCGCCGCGCGGCGGGTGCGCGCTCGAGAAGCCCTTGGAAGGTCTGCTGGCGCTCCGCGGTTGCGTCGTCGCGCCCGCCGATGCGCATCGGTTGCGTCGTCGCCCGGTATGAGGCATCTCCCTTTTGGGCTCCTCCGGCGGCCGATGCTACACTTGACGGTATGAAGACAAACCTTCGTTTCCAGCGCACGAGACGGGAAGAGGGCCGCGCCCTCCTCGTCCCGCGGATCCTCGGCATCTCCCTCTGCGCGCTCGCCCTGGCTCTCCCCGCAGCCGCGCTCGACCCGGCGGCGTTCCTCGCGGCGGACGGGCGCCTCGATCTCGATGCCGCCAGAGCGAGCGGCGCGTCGGGCACCGTGGCGCTCGACGGCTGGGCGGCGCGGATCGATCCGCTCTCCGGCGAGCCCCTGCTGCGCGCCGCCGGCGGCGCGCGGGACGAGGAGTCGCGCTGGAGCGGCGAGTTCGGCTGGCCCGGGGTCAATGAAGCGGTCCAGGCGCTCGCCCTCTACCAGGGCGATCTGATCGCCGCCGGGGCGTTTCACACCGCGGGGGACATCCTGGTCCGCTACATCGCCCGCTGGGACGGATCGAGGTGGCACCCGCTGGGCGCGGGGTTGAACTCGCTCGTCTACGCGCTCGCCGTCTACGACGGCGAGCTGATCGTCGGCGGCGCCTTCTCCCAGGCGGGGGGATCGGCGGCGGCGAACATCGCCGCCTGGAACGGAACGAGCTGGCGGCCGCTGGGCAGCGGCGCGGGAGACCGCATCCTCAGCCTGCACGTGCAC
>VGIY01000249.1 GCA_016867695.1 Candidatus Eiseniibacteriota bacterium
GGACGATGTCGGCGCGGGCGACCGTCAGGCTGCCGCCGCAGCACTCGGTCTTGTGCGACCAGCGCACCGGCGTCGCGCCGGCGGCCTCGACGAGCCTGTCGAGATCGGTCGGGTGCTCGGGGCGGCTCGCGCCGGTCACCTTCGGCGGGCGCTGCGACAGGCAGCCGTAGTAGGCGGCCACCTTGAACCCGGTCAGCGGCCGGCGGACAGCGGCGCGGATCCTGGCGATCATCTCGTCGCCGGCCAGCAGCGCCGTCAGGTAGCGGATCTCGAAACGGGGCTCGTGGGCCTCGCGGCCGTGCCGCTCGGGATGCTCGCGCAGCTCCAGGTCGGCGTGACGCAGCCGCAGATAGCAGGCGGGACAGGGTGTGAGAACGACCGCGTGTCCGCTCTTGCGCGCCAGCTCCAGGTTGCGCGCGCTCAGGGCGATGTCCAGAGCCCTGTCGGTCATGTGGGCCGAGGAGGCGCCGCAGCAGTTCCAGTCGTCGAGCTCCTCCAGCTCGATGTCCAGGCGCGCCAGCGTCTCGCGCAGCGAGGACTCGTAGTCGGCCGCGGTCCCCTTCATCGTGCAGCCGGGGAAGTAGGCGAACTTCATGCCTGCCCAGCCTCCCCGCGGCCGGTTGCGCCGTCGCCCCCCGCGCCGTCGCCCCCCGCGCCGCGCCGTCCGTCGTGCGGCCCTCGGGCCCCGGCCACATCGCCCCGCCCGCCGCCCGGCTCATCCCCCCCCGCGCCGCCGTGCGCCTCGCGCGCGGCGCGCGCCTGGCGATAGATGAGCCGGATCGCGCTCCGATCCCGGATCCTGTGGGGCCGCAGACCCAGCTTGCCCTGCATGAACATCTTCATGCCCATGCCCAGGTCGCCGAGGAAGTCGCGGCTGCGCAGCTTGTAGACGGCGAAGAGCTCCACCTCGAAGACGCGGCCCCAGTGGCGGATGACATCCAGGTAGGTCCTGTGGAAGGCGGCGATCCTCGGCTCCGCGGGCCGGTAGCCGCGGCGCAGGCTGTACTCGCGCAGCAGGTCCATCAGGCCGGCGATGTCGATGTCGTTGGGGCAGCGCGTGGTGCAGGTCTCGCAGCCGGCGCAGAGCCAGATGGCGCGGCTGCGCATGAGCGGCCGCTCGACGCCGAGCGCGGCGAGCTTGACGACCGCCATGGTCTTCAGGTCGAAGTGGGGCTGGATCGGACAGCCTGAGGAGCAACGGCCGCACTGGTAGCAGTCCTGCGGCGAGATGCCGGAGGCGCGGATCGCCCGCAGCAGCTCGCGGCTGGCGTCATTCAGACTGAGGGCTCGGGCGCTCATGCGCGCATCTCCAAGGCGTCGCGGAAAACGGAGGTAATAGTATGTGCGCGAAGACTTTGCCTGTCAACCGCGGAGTGCGGCCGGGACCTGCTTCACCCCCCCGGGGGGGACGGCCGAAAGCGATGGACAGGCCCGGGGGCGATCCTATGATCCCGCTCGAGCCGCCGGATCGTCCGCGCGCTCCGGAACAGGGAGGTGCGTCCCATGAGCAGCGCTGCCGCGTCGCCTCGAGCCGCCTCGAGCCCGTCACCCCGCGAGACCCGCGCCCGCGGCGAGACCCGCGCACCCCGCGAGACCCGCGCACGCCGCGAGACCCGCGCGCGCCGCGAGCCCCGCGCACGCCGCGCGCCGCTGCGCCGAGCCGCCGTGGCAGGGCTCGCCGCCCCGCTCCTGCGCGCCGCCCTAGTCGCGGCCCTCGGCCTCGCCTCCGTCCTCGGCCTCGCCTGCGCGCTCGCCGGGGGTGCCCGGGCGGAGGAGCCGCCGATCAGCGCGGCCACGGAAGACTGCCTCGCCTGCCACGACCTCCTGCACCCCGGCATCGTCGGCGACTGGCGGGACAGCCGGCACGCGCGCCGCTCCCCCGAGCAGGGCCTGGCGGTCCCCGAGGCCCAGCGCCGCGTCTCCGGCGATGCCATCCCCGAGGCGCTGGCCGCGAGCGCCGTCGGGTGCGCCGAGTGCCACGCGCTGCGGCCGGGCGAGCACGACGACGCCTTCGAGCACAACGGGCACCTCGTGCACGTGGTCGTCAGCCCAAGCGACTGCGCCGTCTGCCACCCCGTCGAGGCGGACCAGTACTCCCGCAACATCATGGCCCACGCCCACGACAACCTGGAGGGCAACGCGCTCTACCGGGACCTTCAGCGCCACATCCTCGGCGCCCCGAGCCGGCAGGCCGGCGCGCTCGCCTTCGCCGAGCCCGACGAGACGACCAAGGCGCAGGCCTGCCTCTACTGCCACGGCACGCGGCTCGCCTTCGCCGGCCTGGAGGAGCGCGAGACCGACTTCGGCGCGATGAGCTTCCCGCGCATCGACGGCTGGCCCAACCAGGGCGTCGGCCGCGTCAACCTCGACGGCAGCCTCGGCTCCTGCTCCGCCTGCCACACGCGGCACGCCTTCGCCATCGAGACGGCCCGCCAGCCATACACCTGCAAGGAGTGCCACGTCGGCCCCGACGTCCCCGTCTACAAGGTCTACGCCTCCAGCAAGCACGGCAACATCTTCGCCTCGCAGGGCAAGTCCTGGGATCTCGAGGCGGTGCCCTGGGAGGTCGGCGAGGACTTCACCGCGCCGACCTGCGCCGCCTGCCACGTCAGCCTGCTGACCGCTCCCGGGGGCGGCGTCGTCGCCGAGCGCACGCACCAGATGAACGACCGGATCGCCCGGCGCATCTTCGGCCTGATCTACTCCCACCCCCACCCACTGGACCCCAACACGACGAAGATCCGCAGCGCCGACGGACTGCCGTTGCCGACCGCGCTCGACGGCACGCCCGCGGCGGAGTTCCTGATCGACGAGAGCGAGCAGGCGGCGCGCAGGGAGACGATGGCCGGCGTCTGCCGCTCCTGCCACAGCCGGCCCTGGGTGCAGGAGCACTTCCGCCGCTACGATCACATCCACGAGACGACCAACGCCGCCACGCTCGAGGCGACGGGCATCATGGGGGAGATCTGGAGCCGGGGGCTGGCCTCCGGCCCCGACCGCGGCGCGAGCCCGTTCGACGAGGCGGTCGAGCAGCGCTGGTGCGACATCTGGCTCTTCTACGCCAACTCGACGCGCTTCGCCGCGGCGATGGCGGGAGGCGGGGACTACGCCGTCTTCGCCGACGGGCACTACGCCATGGCCAAGGCGATCAAGGAGCTGCAGGAGTGGCTCGAGCTGCGCGCGCGCCTGGAGGACGGGAGCGCAACGGGGAGCGGGACCGGGCGCTGACGGGGTTGCGGACACCCGGCTGATCCCGGATCGGACCCCCGGCCGATCCCCGATCGGGCGCCCGGCCGATCCCGGATCGGGCGCCCGGCCGCGGGCGCGGGGATCCCGCGCAGCAAGGCTCGCCGCCCGCGGGGCCGAGCGAGCGACGGAGACGGAGCGAAGACGGCCGCCGGCCCCATGGACCGACGGCCGTCGCGCTGAGTCCGGCGGTGCGAAGCGGTTCGGCTACTGAGCCTTCTTCGGGTTCGGGTGGGCGACCGCCTTCATCGCCTCTTCGAACTTGAACTCCTTGTAGGTCGGGCTCTCCGGGTTGTGGCAGCTGACGCAGAGCGCCTCGTCGGGATGGATCATTCCCAGGGTCATCGCCTTGGGCACGTCCTTGATGTGCGGCGTCTTCCACTCGGCGGCCGGCCCGTGGCACGACTCGCAGCCGACGCCCTCGGTGCGGTCGTACTTGGCCCCCAGCAGCTCGGCCTTGGCGTCCCAGCCGGTCACGTGGCAGCGCAGGCACTCGGGCGCCTCATGCGGTGCCTTGGCGATCTTCATGTCGGCGCAGATCTTCTTCGACTCGTCGGTCAGCAGGCTGTTGTAGGCGTTGGCATGCGGGCTCTTCGCCCACTGGTCGAACTGCGCCCCCTTCTCGGGATTGTTGTGGCAGGCCTTACAGGACTGCGAGCCGATGAAGCCGAACTCCTTCTTCTCCACCTCCGCTGCAGGCGCCCCACCCTCTCCCCGGGCCGTGCCGATCCAGACGATCGCGGCGACGAGAGCCAGCGCGCCGGCCAGCCAGACGATCTTTCTCATCCGCGGACCTCCCTCTGCCATCCGACCTCATCCAGGAAACCGATCCCACGCCTTCGAGAACCCTCTCCCGGCCGCGCCGTTCCCGGGCGGACAGGCGACATCGTGGAGTCTACACGTCCCGGCAGGCCGGGGGAACCCCAAGCCACTCCCGGCCTGTCGATTCTCTAACCGCCTTCCGGGGCAGGGAGTTCCGCTCCCCGGGGCCGGCCTGCGGCCAAGGGACGCAGGCACCTCTCCCCTCTACCCGGAACCGGGGCCCGGAACGCGCGCTTGGGAACCCGGGTCCGGGGTCGGCGACTCCCGGGCTCGGCACTCGCTCCGCGCGGGGGACCCGCTCCCTCAGGGCCCCTGTTCGAGCACGAGCCGCTGGCGGTCCTCCTCGGGAACGTCGTGCCAGTGGCAGCCGTAGCGGCTGCAGAGCAGCAGGTCCAGCTCCGTGCGCACCGCGGCGACGCGGATCCGCACCGCCGCGGCGCCG
>VGIY01000250.1 GCA_016867695.1 Candidatus Eiseniibacteriota bacterium
TGCTCGCATCCGGAAAGGCATCGATCGGCAGGCTGCGCCAGGCCAGGACCCCCGACGCCACGATGGCGGCGACGGTCACTAGGGCCAAGGGGCGCGCGCGCAGCAACGCAAGCACGAAGCGGGTCATCGGCGTCCTCCTAGTGTGCGCAGCCTTCGCCCATCTTGGCTCGCAGAACGTCGGACTTGAGCAGGAAGGCTCCCTCGAGGACGACCTGTTGCTCCTCGCCCACACCGGCCACCTCGACCCGCTCCCCGGTCGTCCGCCCGCGCGTCACCGGACGGCGCAGGTAGTAGTCCTCGAGGCAATGGACGAAGACGAAGTCGCGGCCCTCGTCACTCAACACCGCCGCCGACGGCAAGACCAGCGCCGTCCGCGGCGCGTCGATCGCCACTCGCGCGGCGGCGAACATGCCCGGCCGCAGCTCACCGCCCGCGTTCTCCAGCGTGATCCGGGCCTTGACCGTGCGACTGCCCGGGTCGACGACCCGACCGACGAAGTCGAGGCGCCCGGCGAACTCCCGGCCGGGAAGGGCGCGCACTGTCACGCGGGCGGGCCGACTCCCCTCCGCGGCCGAGCCGAGCACCGCTAGCTGGGTCTCGTAGAGGTCCACCCAGACCCACAGGGTGCGCCGGTCGGCCAGGCGCGCCAGCGGCTCGCCGGCCGCGACCTGACGGCCGGTGACCGCGCTCAGCTCGACGACCTCGCCGGCGAAAGGCGCCCGCAGCGCCAGCAGTCCATCGGCGCCCGCGGCGCCGGCCCGCTCGAGGGCCTCGATCTCGGCCGCGCTCAGCCCGAGGCGCGCCAAGTCCTGGCGCGTGAGATCGGCGCGGATGGCGGCGGCCGCGTGCGCCTGCTCGGCCTCGAGATGCTCGCGCTCGCTGGTGATGCCCGCCAGGCGCAGCTCGCGCTGGCGCTCGTAGGCCCGGGCGGCTACGCGGGCGGCGGTTTGCGCTTCCAGGTAGGCGGCCTGCGCCCGGCCGACATCGGCGCTCTCGATCTCGGCCAGCAGGCTTCCCGGAGCGACCGCGGCGCCGAGGTCGGTGGCCACCCGCCGCACGACGCCGGAGGCCCGCGATCCCAGTTCCACGACCTTGCGTCCATCGAACTCGATCAGGCCGCTCAGCTCGAGCTCGCTGGCCAGCGGTGCGGGCACCGGCCGGCCCACGCGTACCAGTCCCCCCTCCACCAGCGCCGCGGGCACCCGGGCAATCCCCGCCTCGTAGCGGCAGTCGTCGCAGCGGAAGGCCGGCATGGCGTGCTCGCAGCGCAGCCCCAGGAGCTCCTCGACCGGGCGATCCAGATCGGAGAGGCCGCCCCCGTGGGCATGGCCGGCGTGATCGTGAAAGCAGGCACCGCCACCCGCGGTGCCGTGCGCGCAGGCGGCCTCGGCCGCGGGGCCGTGATCGCAAGCGGGGCCGTGCGCGTGGACCGGGGCGCACTCGGCCGCGGGGCCGTGATCGCAAGCGGGGCCGTGCGCGTGGACCGGGGCGCACTCGGCCGCGGGGGCGTGATCGCAAGCGGGGCCGTGCGCGTGGACCGGGGCGGCCTCGCGCCGCTGTGCGCCCCCCTGGCGGTCGTTGCCGCAGCCGGGGCCGATGATGAGCGCCAGCAGGATCCCCACGACGCCGAACGCCGGCAGGCGGACACGGCCCGGTCGACGGACACGGACTCGCGGACTACTCATGGTCGTCACCTCCCATCAGCAGGGTCAGTTGCTGCGCGGTAAGCTGCGCCTCCAGGAGGGCGGCCCACATCTCGAGTCCCATCTGGATCGCCTCGCGGCGCGCCGAGAGCAGCTCCAAGAGGTCGGCCTCGCCGACCCGGTACAGGCGCTCCAAAGCCAGCGCCGTCTGTTCGGTCCGGGGCATGAGCTCGTCGCGGTAGCGCAGGGCTCGTTCGCGCGCGCTCGCGGCCGCGGCGTGGATCTCGCCCGCCTGGACCTCGATCAGGGTCGCCTCGTGGCGCAGGCGATGCTCTGCCCGGGCGGCCTGCGCGCGAGCGCGCTGGATCGCCGGGCCGTTCCAGTTCCATAGCGGCAGGGCCAGCTCGACCCGCCCTCCGTAGCGCTCCCCCTCGGGCTCCCGTTCGTAGAAGGCGCCCACAGTCAGTTCGGGCCAGCGGGCGTGACGCTCGGCGCGCAGGAGGTGGCCGGCGGCCAGCGCCCGCTGGCGTGCCGCCTGCAGCGCCGGCTGACGCGCCAGGGCCAGCGCCGCCGCCGTCTCCGCCGGCGGAAGCTCTGGCAGGTGCGCTAGTTCGGAGGCCAAGCGGAACTCCGCCGGGAGGGTGCCGGGCAGCCACAGCGCCAGCGCCCGCTGGCGAGCGGCCAGCCGGGACTCGGCGGCTCGGACATCGAGGTCCGCCCGGGCCAGTTCGACCTCGAGCTGCGTGGCCTCCAGGGGTCGCGCCTCGCCATGGGCGACGCGCAGGCGCGCCACGTCCACGAGCCGCCCGAGTTGCGCGCGGGCCTGCTCGAGCAGGCTCAGCGCTTCCTGGCCGTGGTCGATCTCCCAGACCAGGGCCCGCAGACCGGCCAGGGCATCCCGGCGGGCGCCGTCGGCCTCGTCGGCGACCGCCGACCGCTCCGCGCGCGCCGCAGCCACACGGCCGCGCCAGACCGGCGGGACGGGCACCGGCACGGCCGCCTCGGTTTCCCAGACGCGTCCGCGGCTGCCGGTGGCGTCCGTGCGCGTCTGGCCGAGGGCGAATCCGACCACCGGGTTCGGGTAGCGCGACATGGCGGCCAGCTCGGCTTCGGCGGCCGCCAGGTCGGCGGCCGCCATGCCCGCCAGCGGGTGGTTCCCGGCAGCGATGCGCAGGTCGTCCCAGCAGATCTCGATCTCTCCGGCGGCCGGCGCCGCCAGCGCGCCCAGCGCCCATAGCCAGAGCCACGGCGCTCTCGCGCGCCGGCCGGCGGCCGGCGCCAGGGTCAGGTTCATGGCTGCTCCTCGCGCCGCGTCTGCCGGCCGCCGATCGGGACGGAGGCAGTCGCGGACATGCTTGTCCAAGGGAAGATCGATGTCGGGTCGTCAGGGTCGGGAGGATCAGCGCGCGCGAGGAGGGCGCTCGATGCCTGAGGGCTCACGCGGATCGGCCCGCCGCGGGCGCGGCGGATCCATGGAGCGGGCGTCTTCGCCGGGCGCCGAGTCGGCGCCGGCCATCAGGGTCGCGACCGCGTGGCACACGCACGACCCGTCGCACACCGCCGGATCGTCGTCCGGCGCGGTGGCGGAGTCCTCTCCGTCGAGATCGGACGCGCCGGCGGGAAAGGGAGCGTCGTTCGGCGCGGGCGGGCCGCCGCAGCCGCCGAAGCAGCCGCAGGGATGGTCCTCCTCGACCTGCCCGCAGAGCGGTGCGGCGGGCAGGACGAGCTGCAGCAGCAGCATGGCCAGGGCCACGCGCAGGAGGACGAGTCTATCCAGTCGTTCCAGGATCATGCCCCTCTCGGACTCCGTCTCGCGCCCGCCCCCCGCCGGCACCGCCACGGGATGAGCGTGCTCGGCACGGGGCCGGTTCGTCATTCTACAGCTTCGGCTGCGCCGCCATCCACCCTTACGGCTGTCCCTCCCGAGAATCCGAACGCCCGGGGAGCGCGAAACCTGCGGCCGCTCTCCTCAGACCGCCCGCCTGTCGTTCCGATATCTCGGGACACGCACCTGGGTGGCAACTCCTGATGACGACTCCGACTCTGCAGGCTCCATCGGCTTCCGTGAGGAGCGCCCGCCGATCCCGGCTCGGCCGCCGCCCGCACCTCTCCCTTCGCCGGCCCCTCGCCGGGCCGCGCCCGCCCCGCGGGGCTCAGGTCTTGCGCTCCTGTTTCTGCGCCGCCGGGAAGAGCACGTTGTTGAGGATCAGCCGGTACCCGGGCGAGTTCTTGTGCAGCTCGAGCTGCGTCGGCGGGTCCCCGACCCGGTGCTCGTAGTCCTCCGGGTCGTGGCCGCCCAGGAAGGCGAAGGTTCCCCGGCCGAAGTTGCCGTGGATGTAGCGCACCTCCGGCACCCCGGGCACCTCGCCCAGCACCAGCGTCGAGGGCTTCAGCCTGGCCCGGTTGAAGCTCGTCGTCTGCCCCATGAAGCCGGCGACCATGTTCGTGTGGCACTGGGTCAGCATGGTCGGCACCGGGTCTTCCTTGGCGGAGAACTCGAAGAGCAGGAAGTAGTCGCGCTCCCGGCCGCGCAGCCGCGCCGTCTCGGTCATGTCGATGTCAGAGAACTCGTAGATGAGCGGGTTCATCTCCAGCCGGAAGTCCTGGAAGGCGAGACAGCGGTTGAAGTCGAGCTTGGCCTGCGACTGCGGATCTGCCGGGTCGCCGTCGTAGACGGTGTCGACGATGTCGACGCCGGCGGCGGCCAGGGCGATGTCGAAGCTGTCGCCGCCCGAGCACATGGCGAAGAGGAACCCGCCGCGGGCGACATACTCGCGGATCGCCAGCGCCGAGGCCTGCTTGTGCTGCCAGACCTTGGCGAAGCCGGCGGCGGGCGTGGGCCTCCATCGCCT
>VGIY01000251.1 GCA_016867695.1 Candidatus Eiseniibacteriota bacterium
TGACGACCGCCACTGAAGCGGTGCGCGAATCCGACTGCGAGGGAGTGTACCAGCGCGCCCCCTCGATCACTCGTTAGGTGTTCATCAATGTTGGGTTCGGCGAGCAGGCGGCCTGCCGGTCATGTTCATGTTGTCAATGTGTAAGCGTAGGGTGAGGGCGCCGGCGCTTGTACTAACGCCCCAGCGATGCGCCGAAGCGCAGGGCCGTCTCGGCGTCGCTGTGGTGCAGGCCGGCGACGAGCCAGGCGCGTTCGCCGCGGATGGGCGCCCAGCGCAGGAGCAGGCCGACGAAGGGGGCCGTGACCGAGGGCGTGTCCTCCAGGGCGTGGCGGCGGCCCAGGCCCGCGGTCAGGTCGGCCGCGGCGCGCCTCCCCTTGAGCGGCGCGCTGAGGTAGAGCCCCGTCTCGACGAGGGCGCCCGTCCCCTCGCCGGCCAGCCCGACGGAGCCGAGAAGGCCCAGCGTTCCCGGGCCGGCGCGCATCAGATCCCGGGAGACGGTCAGCAGGTAGGTGCTGCGCCCGGCTCGCCGCTCGAGCAGGGACGCGGCCGCGCTGCGGGCCGGGAAGAGCGTCGGCTTCTCGCCGCGCGGACGGCGGGCGTCGCGCAGGCGGTCGCCGCCCTCGCCGGCGCGCTGCTCGAGAGTCCGCGCTGCTTTCCGCTCCGCCGCCAGGCGGTCCTCCAGGTCGTGCAGGACCGTGCTGCGGCGCGAGCGCTCGCGCCGCTGCTCGTTCAGCCGGGCGCCCAGAAGGTCGACTTGGGCGAGGAGCGGCGCTTCCTGCTCGCGTCGTGCGCGCAGGGCTTCGCGCGCCTCCTCGATCCTGCCGTCCAGATAGGCACCATGCTCCCGTCGTGCGGCGCGCAGGCGTTCCGCTTCGGCATGCTCCTCCCGGGCGGCCTCCAAGCGCCTCTCCAGGGCGCGCAGCGCCTGGGCCTGCCCGCGGAGGGCCGCCTCGCGAGCCTCGCGCGCGGCCTCGATCCGGTCCTTTCCCGAGACCTGGAACCAGGTCACCCCCCCGGCGACGGCCAGCAGGAAGACCGCGGCCATCGCCACGAGCGTTCCCCGGATGGGCGTGTTGTAGTACTCGGACCTGCTCATCCCGTCGCTCCTCGGCCGCCGCCGCGCTCCCGGCGCCGCGGCCCGGCCGCTCGCCCCTGTCCTCGCCGTCCGCCCGGGCCCCGCGGACGGCCGCTCCCGACCCCCGCCCGTTAGGAGTTCCGGGTCCAGAGCATGCCGATCGCCGGGCCGAAGAGGTACCAGGCGCGCGACAAGGCGGCGTGCACCTCGTTCCTGCGTGTGCCGCGCTCGGCCTCGGCGGCGTTCGCGGCCAGCAGCTGTTCGACGCGGGCCAGGGAGTCCCCCAGGGCCGCCTGCCATCCCTGCAGGTTCGCCAGGAGCGCCCGCTGATCGGCAAGCGAGCGGTCCACCGCGGCCAGGTCCGCGGCCAGGTAGTCGTTGAGCGTCCGGAGGGAGTCGACGCGCGCCTGCAACCGGGCGAGGCCGAAGCGCGGCGAGCGCTCCCAGCGGGCCAGGCTGTCGAGCACGGTCTGGCGCAGCAGGACGCGGGGCAGGTGGAGCGCTTCGATCTCCGCCAGGACCGTCTCGGTCTCGCCCTGCTCGGCCGAGACCAGCACGCGCAGGGCGTCTTCGCGGTCGAGCGCGCGCTGCAGGTCCATCCGGGAGACCGATTCGAGCGCCGCGACGTCGGGGCGCACGTGGGAGCTGTGGGCCCAGGCCATCCCCAGCAGCGGCGCGAGCAGGACCCAGCTGCGCCCCCAGAAACCCCTGAGAAGACGATGCGCGGCGGATGCGGGCTCGCCGTCCCGGACCCAGCGCCCCTCCCGCCTCCGCGCCCGCGTTCGACTCCCGTCCATGCCACCCCCTCCCCGGCCGACATCGCCGGGTCCCGCACCCGGCGTGCCGTCCGATGAAAGGGGACGTATGTTCGGAAAGTTTGAGCTTCAGGTTGGGCTTTGATTGCGCTGCCGGAGCCGCCTACCGCGCGACCTCGCGCTTGCGCGCCAGCGTCAGCCCGCCGGCGACCGGCACCAGCGCCAGCGTCACCCGCTCGTCGTCGCGCAGCTTGGCGTTCAGTGCCCGGACCGCCTCGGTCTCGGGCGTGCGCCCCTGCGGATCCTCGGCGCGGGCCCCCCAGTAGGCGTTGTCGATCATGATCAGCCCGCCGGGCCGCAGGAGCCGCAGCAGCCGCTCGTAGTAGAGGTCGTAGCCGGCCTTGTCGGCGTCCACGAAGGCGGCGTCCACCCTGCCCCCCAGGCCCTCGGCCTCGAGCGCCTCCAGCGTGGCCAGCCCGGGGCCGAGGCGCAGGTCGATCTTCCCGGCCACGCCGGCGGCGAGCCAGTAGCGGCGGGCGATCCGCGTCCACTCCTCGCTCACGTCGCAGGCGATCAGCCGCCCGTCGTCGGGGAGCGCGCGGGCCATGGCCAGCGCGCTGTAGCCGGTGAAGGTGCCGATCTCGATGACCAGCCGCGCGCCGATCAGCTCGAGCAGCAGCCCCATGAGCTGGCCCTGCTCGGGGGCGATCTGCATGCGGGCGATCTCGCCCAGGCGGGCCGTCTCCGCGCGCAGCTCGCGCATCACCTCCGGCTCGCGCAGGAAGGTCCGCGTCAGGTACTCGTGGAGACGGTCGTCCAGGCCAAGCGTCCGCTGGGTCATGCCCTTCCTCCACCGGTCAGGGCCTCCGCCGCCCGGCGCGCGGGGACCCGCCTCGTCGAGCCCGGTCGGGTCGCCTACGGCTCGGGGCCGCGCGCGCGGCTCGCCCGACGGAGGCGCCGCCCGGGACCCGCCGCGCGGCTCGCCCGAGGGACGGCCCGAGGGAAGCCTCGCGCCGGCTACTCCGGCCGCCAGCCCTGCAGGATGTGCTCGTAGTTGGCGCGCTCGTAGGCGCCCGGATCCGGGCTGCGCGAGAGGTCCATGCTCCCGCGCATCTGCGCCAGCGACGCGTAGCCGCGGCGCTCCAGCCAGGTCTCCACTTCCCGGCAGACCTGGCGCAGGTAGGCGGGCCCGCGCTGCAGGAGCGCCGAGACCATCTGCACCGCGTGCGCGCCGGCCATGATCGCCTTGACCGCGTCGGCCGCGGTGTGCACGCCTCCGGTCACCGCCAGCGACGCGTGGCCGCGGCCCGACAGGATCGCCAGGAAGCGCAGCCGCAGCAGCAGCTCGGCGGAGGTGGAGAGCTCGAGAGCGCGCTTGGCCTCCAGCTCCTCAATGTCGATGTCGGGCTGGTAGAAGCGGTTGAAGAGCACCAGCCCGTCGGCCCCCGCCTCCTCGAGCTGCCGGGCCATGTGCGGCAGCGAGGAGTAGAAGGGCGAGAGTTTGACGGCGACCGGGATGGCGACGACCTGCTTGACGGCGCGGAGCAGCGCGACGGTCTTCTGCTCCAGCGCCGCGCCGCTCTCGCGCGGATCGGTCGCCAGGTAGTAGACGTTCAGCTCCAGCGCGTCGGCGCCCGCGGCGACGATCTGCTGGGCGCAGCGGACCCAGCCGCCCGAGGTGACGCCGTTGAGCGAGGCGATCACCGGGATGCCGACGGTCTCCTTGATGCGCCGCAGGCGGTCGAAGTACTCGTCGGGCCCGAGCCGGAACTCGTCGGAGCGAGGGAAGTAGCTCAGCGCCTCGGCGAACGACTCGGCCGGCGTCTCCATCGCCTCCTGCGCGGCCAGCGCCTCGCGCGTGAACTGCTCCTCGAAGAGCGAGTTCATGACGATCGCCGCAGCTCCCGCATCCTCCAGACGCTTGACCGCGTCGAGGTCCGCGGTGAGCGGAGAGGCCCCCGGCATCAACGGGTGGGGCAGTTGCAGCCCGAGATAGGTCGTCGAGAGATCCATCCGGCCATCCTCCTTGGTCCGCGATCGCCCCCTTGTACCGGGGCTGCGGCCCTCTGTTCCCGCCCGCCGCCACCCCGCGCGGCGGCGCGCCCGCCTGCGCCCGGAACGGCCCCGGCCCTCTCCGCCGCCCTTCCCCGCCGCCCCGGCGTCTGCTTCGCCGCCCCGGCGTCTGCTTCACCGCCCCGGCGTCTGCTTCACCGCCCCGGCGTCTGCTTCGCCGCCCCGGCGCCTACTTCGCCGCCGGGGCGCCGGCCCCGAGCTGGGCCATGTGCTTGTAGGCGGCCCAGCGCTGGTCGGCGGCCTGCTGGGCCATCTCCAGCAGCTGGCGGTAGCGGTCCGGATCCATCTTCTCGATCATCCGGAAGCGCGCCTCGTTCTTCGTGAACTCGGACACGGGCACCTTCGGGTCGCCCGAATCGAGCTTCAGCGCCGGCTCGCCCAGCACGGCGCGGCGCGGGTCGTAGCGGTAGAGCGGCCAGAGCGCCGCGTCGACGGCCGTCTTCTGCTGCGAGGGCCCGAGGACGAGATCGTACCCGTGGGCGATGCAGTGCGAGTAGGCGATGATCAGCGAGGTTCCCGGATAGGCGTCCGCCTCGACGAACGCCTTCACGGTCTGCGCGTCGTTGGCGCCGATGGCCACGCGGGC
>VGIY01000252.1 GCA_016867695.1 Candidatus Eiseniibacteriota bacterium
CGCGCAGGCGCGCTCCAGGTGATGGAGATTGATCACCTTGGCGATGCCGGGGTAGTCGCCGTGCGTGCCTCCGGCGAGGAGCGTGTAGACGCCCTGGTAGACGCAGCCCAGATCCACGGCCACCGGCTCGTCGCGGTCCAGCAGGGCGGTCATGCGCAGCCAGCCCCGCTCTTGCGCGAGGGTGAGCAGGTCCCGGAAGCCCCGCGTGAAACGCTCGTCGGCGAAGTAGGAGCGCTCGCCGAAGCGGGAGAGGTTGAGGGCGACGAGCGCGTCGAAGTCGGCCGGGTCGTCCCGGCGCAGGGTCAGGCGCGCCGACAGCGCGGCGACCTCCCGACGCAGCCGCTTCGCGGTGCGGTGCGAGAACGCCGCGTAGTAGTTCTCCATCTCGAATCCGAACGGCTCGGGATGGAAGAGGTAGCCGGTCTCGTCGATCGAAGCCTCCGGCAGGCCGGCGATGCCGTCGGGCAGGAGATAGCGCAGGTGATAGGGGCCGGGGCAGGCGGCCAGCAGCGCCTCCAGGACTCCCGGGTCTCGAGCGAGGATGCGGTTCTGCTCGAGCCAGGTCCGGCCCATCCAGGTTTCGCCCGGGAAGCAGCCGTAGGCGCCCGCCTCCTCGATCCAACTGAGCGGCAGGAGCCCGCGCAGGCCCAGTTCGTCGCGGGCGCCCACGAAGCGCAGCGGCCGGCGGAAGTGCTCGTGGAAGCAGGCCCGCGTCTCCCACAGGTCTACGGCGAGCCTGCGGGGGAAGGCCTCCTCCCAGAGGGCCCGGCAGGCGGCCGGGTCGCCGGTGATCTCGATGCGCCACATGGCTCAGAGCCTCGGGGTCGAGTGGGTGATGCAGCGGGACCCCCCGAAGTAGCTGCAGGCGAAGGTCTCGACCACCTGCGGGTCGTACATCTTGCAGCTGAAGACATCCAGGTAGACGGTGTTGGTCTGGTTGGCGAAGTGCGCGGAGATCAGCGAGGTCTCGATCAACTGGACCATCGAGTAGCCGGCGACGCGCTCGTCCTCGCCGAAGTGGACGACGAGGGTGTCGCCGAAGCGCTGCATCTCGATCAGCTCGCACAATTCGACGACGAAGCGGCGGATCCTGTCCGCGTCGCGGATCGTGGCCGGATCGCAGTCGTAGATGTCGATGCTGGTCGCCAGGCCCCAGAGGGCCGGTTCACCACCGGGGGCGGCCGGGGAAGCCTGGAGCGCGCCGGACGGACGCAGGCGCGGCGCGGCCTTCGTGGCCCCGCCGGCGCGTCCGGTGGTGACGCCGGATCGTGTCTTCACTGTGCTGGCCTCCTTCCCGCGGCCGGTCACACCGTCCGCGTCGGTCGTCTTGGCCGATCCGGACGGATCAGCCGGCCGGATCAGCCTGGCGCGCCGTCTCGGAGGGGATGGCCTCCTTGATGAAGCGCGCCAGGCTGACCACCATGGCTCCCCGCAGGGAGCGGAAGACCTCGTCGATGTCCTCGCCCCGCGGGGAGATGCTGGCGAACGAGTAGTAGCCCGAGACGAGACCGGCGACCGCGCAGGCGATGCGGCGCAGCAGCGTCTTGGGCAGGTGGTAGCGCACGACGCCATCCACCAGCCCCTCGATCGTTTCCAGGTACTCGAGGAAGGGCGTCTCGATGCCGTCGTAGCTCTGCTCGAGCGCCAGGTCGGCGCGGCCCTGGAAGAAGAGGACGAAGTCCTCCCAGCGCGCGCTGAAGAAGTTGATGTGCACCTGGATGAGCGTGTCGAGCAGGCTGTTGAGGTCGCTCTTGCCCTGGCAGGCCTGCCGCAGGGCGGCGATCAGCTCCCCGAGCATGCCGCGCACGAGCTGGCGGATGAGCTTGTCGCGCGAGGGGAAGTAGTGATAGAAGGTGCCCTTGCCGACGTCGGCGCGCTCCGTGATGTCGCCGATGGTGGCCAGATCGAGGCCCTTCTCGGCGAAGACCGCGCGTGCGGCGGCGAGCAGCCGCTGCCGCGTGGCGCTCGATCGGCGCTCCCTTCGTGTCCGCACGACCTTGCTCATCCGGACGCTCGACCCCCTCCAAGTCGACCGATCGGTCAAGTTGGGCATGGTCGTCGAAGTCGACCGATCGGTCAATCAGAATCCGCAGTCTCGGGACAATCCCTGCTGCGTGAGGGGGTTGGTCTTCTACTGGAGTGACTCCGACGGACCCGGCCAGCGGCAGGTCCGGGATACGGTTACCGGGCCGAGGAGCGAAGGGACCCGGACACGGATTTGCAACTTGGTGCCAGGAAGGGCCTTTCCGGTCCGACTGGCCCCACCGGCCGGGATCGTGGGACAATTCTGTTGCGGGCGCCTCGTTCAGGCACCCGCGGCGGCCGTTGGGCGACCCGCCTCCAGGGACTCGTCCTCGGCGCCCACCTCTCCCACCACCGGCCGGGGGCGACCCCGTCTCCCGGCGAAAGGAGGTTGCCATGCGCGCACCCCATGTCCTCGCGGGGGCGCTCGCCGCCCTTGTCGCTGTCCTCGTCTCACCGCCCGGGGCGCAGGGAGCGCTGCGGCATGTCCCCGCCGACTACCCGACGATCCAGGCCGGCATCGACGCCTGCGCGCCGGGCGACACGGTCCTCGTCGCGCCCGGCGCCTATGTCGAGAACATCCACTACCGAGCCGGCGACATCACCGTGGCGAGCCACTACCTGACGACCGGTGACCCCGCGTGGATTACCGGCACGCTGATCCAGGCCGCCGCCTTCGGCCTCCCCGTGGTCACGATCGCCGGCGGGCAATCGCGCGCCGCCCGCCTGTGCGGCTTCACGATCACCGGCGGCATGGGCGGCCTGGGGAGCGGCGTCCACTGCGTCGGCTCCAGCCCGACGATCGACCGCAATCGGATCACGAACAACTGCCCGCGCGACGCCGGCGGCGGCATCTACGTCGCCCTGGGCAGCCCGCTGATCGAGCACAACAGCATCTTCGGCAACTGAACGGAGAACTTCGCCAGCCAGTTCGGCGGCGGAGGGATTTTCGTCGACGCCGGAGCGCCCGACATCCGGCACAACCGGATCCACGACAACTGGGCCGGGCTCGGCACCGAGTACGGCGACGGCGGGGGCATCTGCGCCCTCTACGGCGCGCCCCTCATCCGCAACAACGAGATCTACGGCAACGTGGCCATGTTCCGCGGCGGCGGGGTCTACTGCGAGAACTCGTCGCCGACGATCTGCGACAACCGGATCCACAACAACACCGTGGTGTCGTACTACGGCGGCGGCATCGCCAGCCGCAACTGCGCCTCGATCATCGAGCGCAACGAGATCCTCGGCAACCATGGCGGCGACTACGGCGGCGGGCTGTTCTACTGAATCCCCGGGGCGCTCCGCAGGTGCGGAGAGAACGAGCCGCTGCGGGAACCGGTCGCCGGTCGGGCCCTAGCTCAGCCGCTGCGCCAGCAGCCGCGCGTGACCGACAACCTCATCCAGAACAACACCTGCAATTCGAGCGGGGGCGGCATCCGCTTCTGCTACTTCTTCGGCGGATTGCCGCGTCCCGAGGTGGAGCGCAATCTGATCCTCGACAACAGCGCCGCCGACGGCGCCGGCATCCACTGCCACGAGACCGACAGCCTGCAGGTGCGCGCCTGCGTGGTCGCGGGCAACATCGCCGGCCATCGGGGAGGCGGGCTGATGACCACGGCCTCCGGCATGGTGCCGCGGATCGAACTGCTCGGCTGCACCTTCCACGAGAACGAGGCGCACGGCCTGCCGGCGTCGACCTCCCCCCCGGGGGGCGGCTTCCATGTCGAGTGCGGCGTGGTTCATCTGGTCAACACGATCGTCTCCGGCCATGTGGGCGGCGGGCTGGTCTGCGGCGGCGATGCCGCGGCGGCCCGGATCGACTCCGACTACTGCGACGTCTGGAACAACGACATCGACTACCACAACTGCCTGCCCGGCCCGCACAGCCTGGCGGCCGACCCCGAGTTCTGCCTGGGGGGATTCCCGGCGGCAATCGGCGGCGCCGCGACCGGATGGGGGGAGACGCGCAGCGGCCGGCCCCGGATGAGCGACGAGGAGGCGCCCTGGTTCTGCATCCGGGAGACCTCCCCAGGCAACGGAACCGGGCGCGGCGGTTACGACATCGGCGCCGGTTGGGTCGGCTGCTTCTCGCTCGACGGCGTGGTCTTCTACGACAACTTCAGCGATCAGCACGACGACGGCTGGATCGTCGAGCAGAGCTGGCCGGGCCAGGTGACCGTGGAGGAGGGCGAGTACTCGCTGCGCTCGCTTTCCGGCGCCGCGCGCAGCCGCGTGGCCGACCTGGCCGTCGAGGACTTCGAGTGGACCGTGTGGCTCAACCCGCAGGAGACACAGCTCGGCGGGGCGCACGACTTCCGCTTCCGTCTCGATCCGGTCACGGGCGACTCCTACCAGATCGTGATCGAGACCGAGCTGCAACGGGGCGCGCTCGTCCGCTGGGAGGACGAAATCGGCTGCATCATG
>VGIY01000253.1 GCA_016867695.1 Candidatus Eiseniibacteriota bacterium
GGGCCGCGCGGCGCCCACGAACCAGCCGGGTCACGCCTTCCAGTTGCGCCGCGAGGAGTTCACGACGATGCTGGCCCCGCGCTTTCGCGCGCGCCTCTTCGGCCAGAAGGGGGAGGCGGTCGAGCTCTGGCGCCCGGGCGGGCGCTACTTCCTGATGCTGGCGCTCTGTCGCTCGCGCGGCGACCGGCCTCCGGCGCGGGGGGCGAGGTGAGGACGATCCGCCTGACGATCGAGTACGACGGCACGCGCTTCCACGGGTGGCAGCGCCAGCCGGGGCTGCGCACGGTCCAGGGCGAGCTGGAGGAGGCCCTGGCGACGATCCTGCGCGAGCGGGTCTCCCTGGCGGGCGCGGGAAGGACCGACGCGGGCGTGCACGCCCTCGCCCAGGTGGCCAGCTTCCGCACCGCCAGCGACCTATCGCCGGCGCGGATCGCCCGGGGCGCGAGCGCCCTCTCCGGCCCCGACCTGCTCGTGCGCGAGGCGCTCGAGGCGCCGGCGGGGTTCCACGCCCGCCACAGCGCGCGCGCCCGCCACTACGCCTACCTGCTGCTGCGCGAGCCCTCGGCCCTCTGGTCGACGCGCGCCCTGCTGCCGGCGCGCTGGCCGGACGCGGGGGCGATGGCGGCCGCGGTCGAGCCGCTCGTCGGCGACCACGACTTCGCCGCCTTCTCCTGCCGGGCCGACGAGGAGCGGGGGACCTGGACGAGGGTCTTCTACGCCCGCTGGGAACCCTGGCCCCGCGGCCTCGCCCTGCGCATCGGCGCCGCGCGCTTCCTCTACAAGATGGTCCGCGCGATCGTCGCCCACAGCCTGCGCGCCGGAGCGGGGGAGGTTCTCCCGGGGGCCGCCCGCGCGCTTCTCGAGCATCCGCCCGGACGGGCGCGGCGGATCGCCCCCGCCCGCGGTCTGCACTTCGCCGGCGCCGACTACGCCGACGCCGGGGGCGGCGGCGACGGGGGGTCCGATTGCCCGCCTCCGGCCCTCGTGCTATAGTGCGGCGCTTCCGACCGCCGCGCGGCGGGCGGGCGGCGTCCCGGAAGAAGGGGGGAGCATGAAGTTCTTTCTCGACACGGCCATTCGCGAGGAGATCCGCGATCTGGCGGCGCTCGGCTTCGTCGACGGCGTGACGACCAACCCCTCGCTGCTCAAGGAGGCCCGCGCGCCCTACCGCCGGGTGCTGGAGGAGATCTGCCGGCTGGTTTCCGGCCCGGTCAGCGCGGAGGTCCTCGCCGAGGAGAGCGCGGGGATGCTCCGCGAGGCGAGGGAGCTGGCGGCCATCGCCCCGAACATCGTCATCAAGGTGCCGATGGGCAGCGAGGGCCTGCGCGCCGCCGCCGCGCTGCACGCCGAGGGCGTCGGCACGAATGTGACCCTGGTCTTCAGCGCTAATCAGGCCCTCCTGGCCGCCAAGGCGGGGGCGCGCTTCGTCAGCCCCTTCATCGGCCGGCTCGACGATGTCGGGCAGTCGGGGATGGCGCTGATCGAGGAGATCCTCGACATCTACGGCAACTACGACTTCGAGACCGAGGTCATCGTCGCCAGCGTGCGCCATCCGATGCACGTCGTCGAGGCGGCCCGACTCGGGGCCGACATCGTCACCATGCCGGCCAAGGTGCTCAGGGCGATGTTCGCGCACCCGCTGACCGACGTCGGCAAGGCCAAGTTCCTCGAAGCCTGGCGCGAGGTTGAGCGGGGCTAGGCCGGCGCGAGGAGAGGCGGGCCGGGCCGGCGCAAGGGGAATCGGGCGCGACTAGGCCGGCGCAAGGAGAGGATCCATGGCGCGGCAGCGTGAAGCCGGAGGCGCCCGTGCCGGGCGAGCGGCGATCTGGACGATCGGCCTGCTCTTCCTGGGCAGCTTCCTGCTGGGTGCGCTCACCCTGAGGCTGCTCCAGCGCCTCGAGCGGCGGGACGCGCCCGCCGAGGCGACCGCGGCGGCGCCCGCGCAGATCGATCGTCCGCCTGCCGGACCCGGAGCGCCGGCCGACTCGCTGTCGGAGGCGGCGCCGTCTCCGGCCCCCCTCGGGGCGCTCGCCGATCGGCGGACGCCGGCGGCGCTGGCCGCCGACCGCGTCGGCCCGGCCGTCGTCTCGATCAGCGTGACGGCGATCCGCTTCGTGCGCGAGTCCCCCTTCGCCTCGGGCAGCGATCCCTTCGATCGCTTCTTCGGCCGCTTCTTCCCCGGCCGCATCTACGGCGAGGAGATCTCCAACCTCGGCTCGGGTGTGATCATCGACCGGCGGGGCATCGTCGTCACCAATGAGCACGTGGTGCGCAACGCCAAGGAGATCAAGGTCAGCCTGCCCGACGGGCGCACCGTCGACGGCGTGCTGGTCGGCTCCGACCGGGCCTACGACCTGGCCGTCGTGCGCATCGACGCCCAGGGATTGCCCGAGGCGCCGGTGGGCGACTCCGAGCGCCTGGTCATCGGCGAGTGGGCCGTGGCCCTGGGCAATCCCTTCGGCTTCCTGCTCAACTCCTACCAGCCGACCGTCACCGCCGGCGTGATCAGCGCCGTCAACCGCGACATCCGCTCGGAGCAGGACGGCGAGGCGATCTACAAGAACATGATCCAGACCGACGCGGCCATCAACCCGGGCAACAGCGGCGGTCCGCTGGTCAACGCCATGGGCGAGATCATCGGCATCAACACCTTCATCTTCACGACCGGCGGCGGCAGCCTGGGCATCAGCTTCGCCATCCCGATCCACACGGTCATCCGCATCGTCCGCGAGATCCTCGCCTACGGCCGGGTCCGCCAGGTCTGGATCGGCATCCGCGTCCAGGAGATCAGCCAGATGGTGGCCAACTACTTCCGCATCCGCGACCGGCGCGGGCTGCTCGTCTGGGGCATCGACGAGGGCAGCCCCGCCGCCCGCGCCGGCATCCGGGTCGGCGACATCATCCGCTCGGTCAACGGGGAGCCGGTCTCCCGCGCCGCCGAGGCGCAGCGCCTGATCTTCGGGGCGGCGATCGGGGATGTGATCGATCTCGAGATGGAGCGCGACGAGACGCGGCTCCGGGTGAGACTCACGCTGGAGGAGGCGCCCGGGAACTGAGGGCGCCCTCCGGGCACGGCCCCGGCGGACGGGCCCCGGAACCGGGGCGCCGCCGGGCGCAGGGAGGTCCGAGGGTGATCGGCCGCTACACGCTGCCCGAAATGGGCGAGCTCTGGAGCGACGAGGCGCGCCTGCGCACCTGGCTCGAGGTCGAGATCGCCGCCGCCGCGGCGATGGAGGCCGCCGGCGAGATCCCCGCCGGCACGGCCGCGGCCATCCGCTCCCGGGCGCGGTTCGACAGGGCGCGGATCGCCGCGATCGAGGAGCGGGTCCACCACGACGTCATCGCCTTCCTCACCGACGTCGGCGAGTCGCTGGGGGAGGAGCGCAAGTACCTGCACCGGGGGATGACCTCCTCGGACCTGCTCGACACGGCGCTGGCGCTGACGCTCGTGCGCGCCGCCGATCTGATCGACCGCCGCCTGACCGCCGTCGGCCGCCTCCTGCGGGGTCTGGCCGAGGCCCACCGCCGCACGCCGATGATGGGCCGCACCCACGGCGTGCACGCCGAGCCCATCTCCTTCGGCCACAAGGCGCTGGTCTGGTTCGCCGAGGCCGAGCGCCAGCACCTGCGCCTGCGCGCCGCGCGCGAGGAGATCCGCGTCGGCAAGCTCTCCGGCGCGGTGGGCACCTTCGCCCACCTGCCGCCGGCGATCGAGGAGCGCTTCTGCGCCGCGCTCGGGCTCGCCCCCGCGCCCGTCTCGACCCAGATCGTCCAGCGCGATCGTCACGCCCACCTGCTCATGGTCCTCGCCCTCATCGCCGCCACCGGGGAGAAGATCGCCCTCGAGATCCGCCACCTCCAGCGCACCGAGGTGGGCGAGCTCTACGAGCCCTTCGCCGCGGGGCAGAAGGGCTCCTCGGCCATGCCCCACAAGCGCAATCCGATCCTCTGCGAGAGGATCTGCGGCCTGGCGCGCCTGCTGCGCGCCTACGCGCAGGTCGGCGCTGAGAACATCGCCCTCTGGCACGAGCGCGACATCAGCCACTCCAGCGCCGAGCGGGTGATCCTGCCCGACGCCTGCATCGCCCTCGACTACCTGCTGCACCTCTGCGAGCGCGTGCTGGGCGGACTGGAGGTCGACGCCGCGCGGATGCGCGAGAACCTCGAGGGCTCCCAGGGCCTCTTCTTCTCGCAGCGCGCGCTGCTGGCGCTGACCGAGAAGCTCGGCTCGCGCGAGGAGGCCTATGCCCGCGTCCAGGCGGCCGCCGCGGAGGCCCGCCGGCGCCGCGCGCCGCTGCGCGCGCTGCTCGAGGAGACGGTCGGGCGCGAGGGCCTGCTGTCGGCGGACGAGCTCGACCGGATCTGCGACCTGCAGGCCTTCCTGGCCCACCTCGATCCCGTCTTCGAGCGCGTCCTGGCCACCGGCTGGGCGCGCCCCGGCGAGGC
>VGIY01000254.1 GCA_016867695.1 Candidatus Eiseniibacteriota bacterium
GTAGCTTCCTCCGCCGCGCTCACCAGCGTCAGCTTCCCTTCCGTCACCAGGCTCGGAAGCCGCAGCCTCCGGATCTTCCTCCCGCTCATCGGAACCGCGCCCTTGTTCACGGGGACGCTTTGGCCCGGCAGTTACAGGGGCATTCCCTTTGGGCGGCCACTGCCGCGAGGCCGCCGCGAGACAGCGACCGCAAGTCGCGAAACAGCGCCTTCCCCAGGCCTGGCCCATCGAGTACGCTTTGCGGTTCGCTGCCCGGCTGCGCGGGCAGGGCTCACAGCCGCGACACAAGGAGGCCACCGATGCATCGGCCCGCCCACGCCGCTCCCCGCTCCCCGATCCGCTTCGCCGCGGTGCTCTCGCTCCCCGTCGCGCTCCTGACCGCGGGGGCTGCCGCGCTGCTGATCGCGTCGCCGGTCCCTTCATCGGCCGCGCCGATGGCCGCGTCGCCAGTCGCTTCCCCAGCCGCGGCGTCCGCAGGCGCCGCGCCGCCGCCCGCCCCGGGGACCTCGACGACCTCCATCTCCGCCGCGCCGACGAAGAACCTGCCGCGCGGCATCGCCTACGCCGCCTCGGTCGAGGGGATCCACGAGTACCGCCTGGACAATGGCCTGCGCGTGCTCCTCTTCCCCGACCCCTCGCAGGAGACGGCGACAGTGGCGATCACCTACTTCGTCGGCTCGCGTCACGAGGGCTACGGCGAGACCGGCATGGCGCATCTGCTCGAGCACCTGATGTTCAAGGGCACTCCGCGCCACCCCGACATCCCCAACGAGCTGACCGCGCGCGGGTGCCGGCCCAACGGCTCGACCTGGTTCGATCGGACGAACTACTTCGAGACCTTCGCCGCGACCGAGGAGAACCTGTCCTGGGCGCTCGACCTGGAAGCCGATCGGATGGTGAACAGCTTCATCTCCGCCGAGGATCTCGCCTCCGAGATGACCGTCGTGCGCAACGAGTTCGAGTCCGGCGAGAACAACCCGCGCGGGATCCTCGAGGAGCGCGTCTACTCCACGGCCTACCTCTGGCACAACTACGGCAACACGACGATCGGCGCCCGCTCCGACATCGAGAACGTCCCCATCGAGCGGTTGCGGGCCTTCTACCGCACCTGGTACCGCCCCGACAACGCCATGCTCGTCGTCGCCGGGAAGATCGAGCCGCGCCGCGCGCTCGAGCTGGTCGCCGAGCACTTCGGCCCGCTGCGGCGGCCCGAGACGCCGGTGCCGCTGCTCTACACCTCGGAGCCGGCTCAGGACGGCGAGCGCACCGTGACCCTGCGCAGGGTCGGGGACGTGCAGGCGGTCTCGGCCGCCTATCACATGCCCGCCGGAACCCATCCCGACTACCCGGCCATGGCGATTCTCGCCCACATCTTCGGCGACACCCCATCCGGCCGCCTGCACAAGGCGCTCGTCGAGACCGGCATGGCGACCTCGGTGAGCGCCGGGGCCGACCGCTTCGCCGACCCGGGGCTCTTCACGCTCGGCGCCGAGGTGCGCGTCGAGAAGCCGCTGCTGGCCGTCCGCGACGAGCTGCTGGCCGTCGCCGAGGGCGTGGCCGACCGGCCGCCGGCGGAGGAGGAGGTCGAGCGGGCGCGCGCGAGCCTGCTCAGCCGCTGGGAGAGCGCGATGCGCAACTCGTCGCGCGCGGCGATCAGCCTCAGCGACTGGGCGGCGATGGGCGACTGGCGCATGTTCTTCGTCCACCGCGATCGGCTGCGCAAGGTCACGCCCGCGCAGGTCGCCGAGGCGGCCGCGCGCTACCTCGTCCCGACCAACCGCACCGTCGGCCTCTTCATCCCGACGGCGGAGCCGATGCGCGCCGAGATCCCGCCAACACCCGACCTGGCCGGGATGATCGGCGAGTATCTGGGCGGACAGGGCTTGGCCCAGGGGGAGGCGTTCGAGGCCACCCCGGAGAACATCGAAACTCGCGCGCTGCGCGAGACGCTGCCCAACGGGCTGAAGCTCATCCTCCTGCCGCGCCGCACGCGCGGCGAGACGGTGAACCTGAGCCTGCAGCTCCACTTCGGCGGCGAGGAGACGCTTCGCGGGCGGGCGGCGGCGGGCGACCTGGCCGGCGGCATGCTCCTGCGCGGCTCGACCGACCGCACGCGCCAGGAGATCCGCGACGAGCTCGACCGGCTGCGGGCCCAGCTCATGCTCTTCGGTTCAGCCGCCGGAGCCTTCGGCGGCCTGGAGACGACGCGCGAGCACCTGCCCGCCGCGCTGCGGCTGCTGGCCGAGGCGCTGCGCCGCCCCTCCTTCCCCGAGGGCGAGTTCGAGCTGCTCAAGCAGGAGCGGCTGGCGCGCCTCGAGGAAGCGCGCAGCGATCCCCGCAGCCGCGCCTTCACGCACATCCGCCGGCACCTCAACCCCTACCCGCCGGAGGACGTGCGCGCGGCGCTCACGCCCGAGGAGGAGATCGCCGCGGTCACGGCGACGACGCTCGCCGCGGCGAGGGACTTCCACCGCGACTTCTACGGCGCGGGCTCCGGCGAGATCGCCGTCGCCGGCGACTTCGACCCGGAGGGGACGCGCGAGCTGCTCGCCGAGCTATTCGGCGACTGGACCGCGGCGCGCCCCTACGAGCGCCTGGTCGAGACCTACGAAGATCGCCCGGCGATCCTCGAGTCGATCGAGACCCCGGACAAGGAGAGCGCGGTCTTCAACGCGGGACTGCGCCTGGCCGTCGGCGCGGACGATCCCGACTACCCCGCCCTCGTGCTGGCCAACCAGATGACCGGCGGCGGGTTCCTCAACTCCCGGCTGGCCAGGCGCATCCGCGGGCAGGAGGGCCTGAGCTACGGCGTCGGCTCGATGCTGCGCGCCAGCGCCTGGGACCGCGACGGCTACTTCGGCGCCTTCGCCATCTACGCCCCGCAGAACGACGCCCGACTGCTGGCCGCGTTCCGCGAGGAGATCAGGCGGATCCTCGACGCCGGCTTCACGGACGAGGAGATCGCCGAGGCCAAGAGCGGCTGGCTGCAGCGCCAGACCGTTTCGCGCAGCCAGAACCGGGAGCTGGCCCAGACGCTCGCCGAGCGCGCTTTCGAGGGGCGCACGCTCGCCTGGGACGCCGCGTTCGAGCGCCGGATCGCCGAGCTGACGGCGGAGGAGATCGTGGCGGCGTTCAGGCGCCACATCCGCCCGGAGGCGATCTCGATCGTCAGGGCGGGCGACTTCGCCCGCGCCCCGGCGGGCGCCGACGCGGATCCCGCCGGCGCTCCCCCTCGCGGCGGGGAGGTCGGTCTGCGGCCCGACGCGAGACCCGGCGGCGGGCGCTAGGGGGCGCCGTTGCGCAGGCAGGCGGCGCTCTCGATGTGGACCAGGCCGCCCTTTTCGTCGTCGACGGCGAAGCGGTAGAGCACGGTCCCCGCGGAGGCGGGATCGCGGCGGAAGCGAACCTCCTGCAGCTTCATCGAAGTCAGCGGCGAGCCGGCGCTGTCGACCAGCGTCCGCAGCGTGTCGCTCCACTCCAGCCTGCCGAGCGGCACGCCGGCGGCGTCCCAGAGGGCCAGGCCGTCGCCGGAGTCGGCCGGCGTATCGCGATCGGGCAGCTCGTAGATCCTGAAGCCGGCGGCCACGCGCGCCTGACGGCTGACCCCGGTGGCCAGGAGCGTCGCCTCCCGTTGGGCGAGGAGCTTGCGGGCGCCGGTGTGAAGGCTGCGCCCCACGCCCAGGTGCAGCGTGTGCGCCGCCAGCACGACGACCAGCGCCAGTACGAGCCCGATCGCAAGCTCGACCAGCGTGAGCCCCGCCGGGCGCCTAGAACGGGTAGCTGTCATCCCAGGTCTCCAGCCAGGCGACCTGCTCGTAGGCGCCGGTCAGCGGGAATGCGGGCGGCGTGCGGGCGGTCACCCGCGTGTCGTAGTGGTAGTCCTTGCGATAGCCCGTGGTGATCGCTCCGCCGCTGAAAGTGCCGACCGGCCCCCGATACTTCTGGATGAGGCCGCCCCAGATCGTCAGCGTCCCGCGCGGAACCCCGGTGTTGTAGTTCTGCGCCGTGATCGAGGTGTCCAGCGCCATCAGCACGGCGTTGACGACCAGGTTGTTGCGATTGGCGGCGTTGTCGGCGAAGATGATGTTGCCCTCGGCGACGCATCCGAGCAGATCAGTGCACCCGGGCAGCGGCGTCCCTTGGGGATCGCTGCCGAGATACCGCAGGTCGTCTTCGATCCGGATGTCCCCCCTGGCGGCGATCGTCAGTTCGCCGCTCAGCACACCGGAGATGTGCAGGTCCTGGTTCCCGTAGAAGACGCCGCTGGCCAGGGAGGCGACAGACGCCGACACCCAGGGCTGCCCCGGCGGCGTGCGGCTGCGGTAGCGCAGCCACCCGGGAGCGGCCACGGGCGGATCCCCGGCGACGCCGATCTCGACATCGGTCTCCGTGGCGACATGGATCCCCCCCGCCAGGGCCTCCTGGCGC
>VGIY01000255.1 GCA_016867695.1 Candidatus Eiseniibacteriota bacterium
ACCTGCCGCTCCAGGCGACGAGCGCCGCCGCGACCGCCTCGCGGACGGCCAGGTGGAGATCGATGTCGGACGGCCGGAGCGAGTGCGCGTCGTTCATGCCGGAGCCCTCATGCGCTGCGGGATCTTCCTGCCGGGCCGGACTATAGGGGATGGCGCCGGGGGGCGAGAAGGAGTATCCTCCGTCACTTCCCCTCCGCCCGGGCGTGGGGGAACCGGCCCGGGGGTGGGCGGTAGCCGATCCTCTCGCCTCCGCCGGCCCCGGCGATTCGGCCGCCCGCAAGCGGCCGTCGAACAGAGGAGCAGAGACATGAAGAGGGTGAGTGGCCGAATGCGCCTGGCGCCGGCGCTGGGTCTCGGCCTCCTGGCGGCGGTCCTGGCCGTCCCGGCGCAGGCGGGCCTGCTGCAGCACCTGCGCGACTCGATCCAGGAGTTCACGCTCGACAACGGTCTGCGCTTCGTCGTCGTCGAGCGCCGCGACGCGCCAATCTTCTCCTTCGCCACCTGCGTGAACGCGGGCAACGTCTGCGAGGTGACCGGGACGACCGGCATCGCCCACATGTTCGAGCACATGGCCTTCAAGGGCACCGAGACGATCGGGACCCGCGACTTCGCCGCCGAGTCCAGGGCGCTCGACCGCGTGGATGAGGCCTGGGAGGCGGTGCTGGAGGAGAGGGCGCTCGGCGCGCGGGCCGACCCGGCGCGGCTGGCCGAGAGGATCGCCGCGTTCGACGCCGCCCAGGCCGAGGCGCTCGCCTACATCGTGCCCAACGAGTTCAGCGCGGTCCTCGAGGAGAACGGCGCGCAGAGCGTGAACGCCTTCACCGGCTACGATCAGACCTGCTACTTCTACAGTCTGCCCTCGAACCGCCTCGAGCTGTGGGCCCGGCTCGAGGGGGACCGGATGAGCCGTCCGGTGTTGCGCGAGTTCTACAAGGAGCGCGACGTCGTGCGCAACGAGAAGCGCATGCGCGTCGAGTCGAGCCCCCTCGGCCGCTTCTACAGCGACTTCCTGACCATGGCCTTCAAGTCCCACCCTTACGGGGTCGAGCCGGTCGGCGTAACCGAGGACATCGAGTCGTTCCGCCGCGCCGACGCGCTCGAGTTCTTCCGCCGCTACTACGTCTCGCGCAACATGACCGTGGTCGTCGTCGGCGACGTGGCCCTGGCCGAGGTCCGCCGGCTGGCGCAGAAGTACTTCCTGGGCGTCGCCGACGCTCCCGCCCCCTGGCCGGTGCTGGCCCGCGAGCCCGAGCACACCGCCGAGCGGCGCCTCATCGCCCGCGAGGAGGCCAACCCGATGGTGATGATCGGCTGGCTCGGCCCGGGCCTGTCCGACCCCGAGTATCCGGCGGCGGAGCTGCTCATGCAGATCCTCGGCGGGGGGCGCAGCAGCCGCCTCTACGAGAGGCTGGTCAAGCGGGAGAAGGTGGCCACGCAGGCCGGCGCGGGCACGGGCATGCCGGGCGAGAAGTACCCCAATCAGGCGGTCGTCTTCGTCACCGTCTCGGCCGGCGAGGATCCGCTGCGCGCCGAGCAGATGGTCTACGAGGAGATCGCCCGCCTGGTGGCCGACGGGCCGGGCGAGGCCGAGCTGGAGAAGGTCAAGACCGCCTATCTCGCCGGCCAGATCAGGCAGCTGCGCCAGCCGATCGGCCTCGCGCTCGGGCTCTCCATGGCCGACCAGCTGCGGGGCCACTGGGGCGAGCTCTTCGATCACCTCGACCGGATCTCGGCCGTCACGGCCGAGGAGGTCCGCGGTCTCGCCGGGCGGCTACTGACCCGGGAGAGGCGGACGGTGGGCGTCATGGAGCGCAAGACCTCCGATGGAGGGCAGCAGGGATGAAGACGAAGCGATCGGCTCGCGGGCGCGGCGCACTCGCCCTGGCGGCGGCGCTGCTTCTGACCGGAACCTGCGTCGCGGCGGCCTCGCCCGCGACCTGGAAGCACCCCCGCGACCTCGAGTACCCGCCTCTGGGCGAGATCCGCACGCCGCGGATCGAGGAGCGGGTGCTGGACAACGGCCTGACCCTGTTCCTGCTCGAGGACCACGACTTCCCGATGGTCGACTTCCAGATGCTCGTCCGCGTCGGCTCGATCTACGAGCCGGCGCACCTGAAGGGCCTGGCCGGGATCACCGGCACGGTGCTGCGCACCGGCGGCACCGGGAGCATCCCGGGCGACGAGCTGGACGAGCGGCTCGAATCGCTCGGCGCCCTGCTGGAGGCGAGCATCGGCTCGACCGAGGGCGCCCTCTCCGGCTCCTTCCTGAGCAAGGACGCCGTGACCGGGCTGGAGCTGTTCGCCGACCTGCTGCGCCATCCAGCCTTCCCCGAGGAGAAGCTCGAGCTGGCCAAGATCGACGCCCGCACGGCCATCGCCGGGCGCAACGACGAGCCGCTCGACATCGCCCGGCGGGAATTCCGCAAGCTGATGTACGGCGCAGATTCGCCCTATGGCTGGCATCCCGAATACGCCGACATCGCCGCGATCACGCGGGAGGACCTGGTCGACTTCCACGCCGCCTACTTCCATCCCCAGCGCATGATCCTGAGCGTCTACGGCGACTTCGATCCGGCGGCGATGACGGCCGAGATCGAGCGCGTCCTCGGCGCCTGGCCGGCCGACCACCGTCCGCTGCCGCCCGATCCGCCCGTGCCTTCCCGCGGGCCGGAGGGGGTCTACTACGCGCGCAAGGATGGCGTCACGCAGAGCACGGTGCTCTTCGGCCTGATCGGGACGGTCAACTCCGATCCCGACTACGCCGCGCTGCAGCTCGTCAACCAGATCCTCGGCGCCGACTTCAGCTCGCGGCTGGTCAGCGAGATCCGCACGCGACGCGGACTGGCCTACGCGGTCGGCTCGAGCCCCGGCACCGGCTGGCATCACCCCGGGGTCTGGACCGCGTTCCTGATGACGCAGAGCGACTCCACGCTGACCGCGACGCGGGCGATGCGCGGCGAGGTCGAGCGCATCACCCGCGAGCCGGTGACCGCCGAGGAGCTGGCCCGCGCCAAGGAGAGCGTGCTCAACAGCCTGGTCTTCGACCTCTCCTCCAAGCGGGAGGTTCTCCGCCGGCGGGCGCTCTACGCCTACCATGGCTATCCCGAGGACTTCCTGGAGCGCTACCAGCAGAAGGTCCGGGCGCTGGCGGCCGATGAGCTGCTCGCCGTCGCCCGCGCGCGCATCCGGCCCGCGGAGATCGCCGTGGTCGTCGTCGGGAAGGCCGAGGATTTCGACGAGCCGCTCACCGCGCTCGGTCCGGTGACGGAGCTCGACATCGCCATTCCTCCGCCTCCCACGCGGCTGGCGATCCCGGAGCCGACGGCCGAGTCGCTCGCCCGCGGGCAGCAGATCCTCGAGGCGGCGGCGGCGGCGCACGGGGGAGCGGCGCTGGCGAATCTGCGCAGCGTCCGCTCCTTCGGCAGGGGAACGCTGTCGATGATGGGCAACGCGATGAGCTTCGCCGTCGAGGAGCTGCGCGCGCCGCCGGCGCGCACCTGGCGCAAGCTCAACATCGGCGGCATGTTCGAGATCCTCGAGGCGCGCGACGCCGAGCGGGGCTGGCGCCGGACACCCCAGGGCATCGACGACCTGTCGCCCGAGGAGATCGCCGCGGCGAAGGAGGACGGCCTGCGCGAGCTCGAGCACTTCCTCGCGCATCGCCGCGAGATGGTCTTCCAGGCGCTCGGCGCGATGGACTTCGAGGGGGCGGCCTGCCAGGCGGTCCTAGTGCGCGAGACGCCGGTGCGCGACTGGATCCTCTACTTCGACGCGGCGGACCGCGTGGCGGGGATGGAGTACCAGGGCCGCGGCCCGGCCGGCGGGCCCGCCGCCACACGGGCGGTCTTCTCCGACTACCGCAGCGTGGCCGGGGCGTTCCTGCCGCACGGCACGCGCGTGATCCTGGACGGCCAGGAGTTCATGGCCGGAGAGACGGAGCGCATCGAGGTCAACGGCGAGGTCGACGAGGGGCTCTTCGCGCGACCCTAAGCGGGCGGGCGAGTCGGAATGTGTAGCGGGGAGCCTCGAGTTCCCCGGCGACTGCGGTCCCCGACGCGCCGGGCTACGCCACGATCTCCATGAGCCCGAGGCGGCCGCGGGCTTCCGGGGTCCTGGGCGCGGCGCGTTTCGCCACCGCCGAGGACGGCCACGAGCCGGGCCGTCGCGCGGCTCGCCTCCATCGGGCAACTTCCTGCGGTGTATCCTCTTCCTTCTCCCGCCCGCGGCAGGCCACATGCAATCCTCATGCCCCCGAGCTTGACTTCGGCCCCGGATTGTGTTGAAATCCCAGTGGTTCGGAGCACCGGGGGGTCCGGCCCCCGCGTTCCCGCATGGGTCCGTGGTCGACTGGAAGCCGCAACAGCTTCGAGAGGGGGGTAACGATGAAGAAACTGCTATGGGTCCTCGCTCTGGGCGTCTGCGCCCTG
>VGIY01000256.1 GCA_016867695.1 Candidatus Eiseniibacteriota bacterium
CGTTCCGGCTCTCCTGCGCCGAGGATGCGGCCTCGTGGGCCCGCGCCCCGGCGGCGCCGTAGAGCGCGGCCGTGTCGCGGAAGTCGCGCAGGAAGAGGATCTGGGCTTCCTCGCGCCGCTCGGCCTGGACGGCGAGGCGCCGGAGCCCTTCGGCTTCGTCCAGGATCTCGGGAGCCCAGCGGTCCGCCCCGGCTTGGCGGGCGTCGTCGAGCGCCTGCAGGGCGGCCTGCTGCTGCAGGATCGGCAGGGTCGTCCATCCGTCGGCGATCGGGTAGAGGGCGGCCAGAGCCAGGAGCAGCACCAGCGCCGTCGCCCCCAGCATCACCCAGCGGCGCCGGCGCGCCTGGCGGCGGGGGAAGCGGCTGGGCAGCGTGCGAATCTCCATCGGATACGCGGGTTCCCTGCGAGTTCGACGCTTGGGGTGGAGCATGTCGAGCGGGAAGACGATGCGCGCGGGGCTTCGGGCGGCAGGTGCCGGCGGGGCGCGGCGGAGGTCCGCCGCGCCCCCGGGGCCGGCTACCTCTGGCCCATGGCCTGCTTGCGCATCTCGATCGCCGCAGTGATCGTGGACTTGATGTTGTTCACGCTCTGCAGCGTCGCCTGGGCCTTCGCCTTGGCGCGCAGGTAGGCGCCCTCCCCATAGGTCCGCTCGACCTCGGCCAGCGAAGCCTCGGTCGACGCGATGTCGGCCTCGAGCGCCTTGATGTCCATCTGCGAGCCCTTGCCGCGCGGGGCGCTGGCCAGCATCTGCTTGGCCTCGTCGATGGCCGCCCGCACCTGGCCGATCAGCGCCTCGGACTCCCGGCGAGCCTGCTCCTTGGCCGTGTTCGCATCCTGGACGGTCTGATCGGCGGCAGCCTTGGCGGCCGTGGCCATCTCCGTCGCCTTCTTGTACGAGCGGAACAGCGCGAACTTGTCCTCCTGGGCCTTCAGCTCGGCCTCGAGCGTGGACTTCGCGGTCTCGGCGTTGGCCAGCGACCGGGGCGCATACTCGGAAGCCTGGGCCGCCTTGGCGCTCTCGAGGGCTTGACGGGCCGCCTCGATGGCCTCTGCGGGGGGCTTCGCACAGCCGCTGAAGAACGCCAGGCTCAAGACCAGCGCGCAAACGCTCCAGAGTCTCGTTTTCATGGTACTCAGCTCCTCTCCACATCCCTTTGTGCAGACCGGGGCCTCGGGGCCCCACCCTCGCCATGCGCATGCCCGCCGACCGAAGCGAAGCACACGCCTACCCACCTAGTCACAGGGCGCGTATCCTTTCACAGGCCCCGATCCCTGTCCAGCACGATTCAGAGCTAGCGGGCGGGGCGGCGGCCGGGCGACCGCGGGTCTGAAGCGGATCGATATCCCGGCCCGCCTGGACGCTGGGCGGAGGAGTGGGGCGGGGACCTGTCGACGGGATTGGGGCGCTAGGCCCATAACATGTTGTCCCGATAGTAGTTATACTCAATCGGCGCGCTCCGGGCCGGCGGGAGCCCGCGTCGCCCCGGCACCGCCCGTTTCCTCCTGCAACGCATCCCCACGCCCCTGGGTTGCCGCGGCGCGCTTGGGGGCGCGCTCATCCGCTGCTACCGTGGCGAAGGCATCGTTCAGGGAGGAGAGATGACCAAGTCCTGCTTCCGACAGCCCCTTCGTCCGCCAGCGCGCGGCTTCCGCGGCCCGGGTCGCGCCGGCCGGGCGCGGCGGGGAGCGCGGGCATCCCGTGTCCCGCGTGCGCCGCGGGGCGCGCGCACCACGGGCGTGTCGCCGAGCGTCCTTCGCGCCGGATGCGCCGCCGTCCTCTGCGCGAGCCTGGCGATCGGCGTCGGGGCGCGTCTTGCCGCGGCGCGGGAGGCGGCGCCCGCCGGCGCGCCGCCGCTCGTGCTGCGCGGCGCGCGAGTTCTCGACGTCCGCGCCGGTGAGACGGGCCCGCCCCGGGACATTCTCATCGCCGGGGGCGTCATCGCCGCGCTCGGCGAGCCGGGGATGGAGGCGGGAGGCGCGGAAGAGGTCGACTGCGCGGGCAAGGTCGCCCTTCCGGGCCTCTTCGACTGCCACACGCACCTGGCGCACCTGACCGCCGGCGGAGAGGACAGCCTGCGTCGGGGACTGCGCCAGTTCGTCGAGCGCGGCGTCCTGCACGCGCGCGATGTCGGCGGTCCGATCGACCTGCTGAGCGACCTGAACCGGCGCATCGCCGCGGGCGAACTGGAGGGCCCGGAGGTCTTCTTCAGCGGGCCGATGCTGGAGAGCAGCCCCCTGACCTGGGAGCGCTTCAACGAGTCGCTGCCCGGCTTCACCGTGGCGATCGACGACGCGGCCGATGCGGACAGCCTGCTGCCCGAGCTGGCCCGCCGGGGCGCGACGATGATCAAGACGTTCAACAGGATCGACAAGCCGCTCTACGCCCAGGTCGTCGAGGTCGCCCGGCGCTGCTCGCTGCGCGTCGTCCATGATCCGGGCACCCCTCTCTTCCACTGGATGCCCATGGACGAGGCGCTCGAGCTGGGCGTGACGAGCTTCGAGCACGCCAAGTCGCCTTGGCCCGTCGTCCTCGAGGACAGCCTGCGAGCGCAGCACGACCTGGCGACGGGACCGGGCGCCGATCCGATGAGGCAGATGGCGGTCATGATGAGGGCGGTCGAACAAGGGGTCGGCGGCATCTCCGGGGAGCGCGTGCGCGAACTGGCCGAGCGGATGGCGGCGCGGGGCGCCCTACTCTGCCCGACGCTGCACGTGTTCATCGCCATGGCCGCGGAAGGGGGAGAGGCCGCTCCGGGCGGCGAGGAGATCCCCGAGGCGAGGCGGGCGATGATGAAGAAGGTGCTGAGCGCCATGGAGGCGATCAGCCGCCATCTCACCGGGGAGCTCGCCCGATACGGCGTGCGCATGCTCGTGGGGCAGGACGGCGCCTCCGGGGCGGCGACGCTCGCCGAGATGCGCCACCTGAGGGACTGCGGCGTGCCGGCAGCCGAGGTCATCCGCGGGGCGACGCTCTACCCGGCCGAATGGCTGGGCGTGGACGACCGGCTGGGGACGATCGCCGTCGGCCGGGAGGCGAGCCTGCTTCTGCTCGACGCGGATCCGCTCGCTGACATCGACGGGATGGAGTCGACCTTCCTGGTCGTGCAGCGCGGGCGGATCGTCTCCCGCCCGTCTCCCTCGCCGGTCGACGCCGGGCCCTAGACATCAGCGAAGCACGATCAGCGCCGGAGAGCGGAGCGCGCCCTCGCCGGGGCGGACGAAGTAGACGCCGGGAGGCGCCGCCGCTCCCGACTCCGTCCGTCCGTCCCACCAGGCGCGCAGGCCCCGGTCTCCGGCAGGCGCGAGATCGAGCCGCCGCACGAGGCGTCCGGCGGGATCGCAGATCGTGAGAGCACTCGCGGAAGCGGGAGACAGGGCGGCCGCCCCGGACGAGGCTCCGCCGCCGCCCCCGGCTCCGCCGCCACCCTCGGGGCCGCCGCGCGGCTCCGGGGAGCCGGTGGCATGGAGGCGGATCATCGCCCCCGTCGCGCAGGGATTGGGGCTGATCTCCACCCGCAGCGCTCCCGGCCCGGGACCGTTCGCTCCGCGCCCGCCCTCGCCGGCCACGAAGGCCGGGTCCGATCCCAGGATGCGGAAGCTCGAGCTCACCGCGGAGACTGGATGCCCGTCCTGGGCGACGGTGATCCGCAGATGGGCCTGTACCGTGGGGGCGCCGCCGACGATCCACTGGTGGTGTCCGTTGTCGGGCAGGCCGTCGGCGATCGTCGTCCAGGGCCCGCCGGGCCCGCTGGTCGAAAGCTCGATGCGCGTCTCCGCCGGCAGCCCCCCCGAGCGGGCCGACGCCCAACGGATCGTCTGCGCCGACCCGCTGACGAAGGTCTCGTGCGCATGCGGGAAGCGCACCTGCACGAAGCGTTCGCCGAGCGGACTCGCTTCCCGGTAGACGTAGAGCTGATTGCGGGAGTTGTACCAGGGGCCCTCTCGCTGGATCAGCGCGAAGTCGGCGAAGCCGTTGTGATCGATGTCGCCGCCGCAGCGGAACGCCGCGACGCTCGACGCCGAGTTGAGCGTGAAGCCGCCGCCGGCCGTCCAGTTCCCGCCGCCGTCGCCGAGCCAGATGTCGCAGCGCCCGGGGGTCATGGCCGCCAGGTCGAGGCGACCGTCGCCGTCGAGATCGTGGAGCTGGGTCGCCTTGTAGTTCCCCGAGGCGGGCAGGCCGGCGGAGGCGGACTCCCAGTGATCGCCCCGCCAGAGATAGACGAACAGGCCGCCGGACTGAACGAAAGCGAGGTCGTCGCAGCCGTCCCCATCGACGTCGCCGAGGGCCACGCCGTCCAGGCCCAGGCTCCCCAGCCCGGGCAGCCCGGCGTCCCCGGAGACGAATCCCCCCTCGCCGTCGCCCAGGAAGATGCAGCCGTGCTGATAGGCGGCGGCGATGTCGG
>VGIY01000257.1 GCA_016867695.1 Candidatus Eiseniibacteriota bacterium
TATCATCCGCATGGTCTAAGGCTGTTCCCGGGAAACGCTAGGTCGGGGATCGGCGGAGAGCCTTATGGGTTCGGTCTTCCGGCGCACGATGGCGCCACCGTTGTGATGCTAGGCCTGGCGCCCGCCCGGTGTCAACGGCTTTCTCGGTCCCGGCTCGCCTCCGCGGCTTCCGCCCTAACCGGCCAGCAGCTCGGCCAGCTTCTCGCGCGAGATGCCCTGGAAGGCGATGCGGAACTCCTCCTGGCCCTCCTGGAAGAAGTAGACCCGTCCCTCGGTCCAGTAGTACCAGCACTCGTGCGCGGTCATGCCGACCGTGTAGGAGCGGCGCTCCTCGGGAGCCCCCCGGTCGCGCAGCATCTTCAGGGCGTCGGCGCTCGGGCCCCACTTCCCGGCGTCGGCGCGGATCGAGTCGAGCGGCAGCCGCACGCCTTGTCTGAGCATCTGGGAGAAGAGCAGGTGGGCGTTGGCCGGGCGGTTGTTCTTGGCCGCCGTGTGCAGGCGGACCATCAGCAGGTGCGTCTCCTCGGACCAGGGCTCGAGATCGAGCCGCTTCTGGCCAACGGCCAGCGCCTCCTCGTGACGGCCCTGCTCGGAGTAGACATAGGCCAGGTTCTCCAGCGCCATCACATCGCCGGGGTCCTGGGCCAGCACCTTGTCGTAGTACTCGGCCGCCCGGACGAGGTGGTCCGCCGTTCGCAGGGTGTCGAGCTCGGAGAGGGCGTAGTAGGCCGAGCCGAGATTGAAATGCAGCTCGAGCATCGGGCCCGGCTCCGCGGGCAGGCCCTCGGCGTCGTGCATCAGGACCAGGGCGCGCTCTATCGAGGCGCGCTCGTTGCTCTGCAGCGCCTGCTCGCCGAGGTGCTTGAAGAGCGTGAAGAGGAACGCCTGCAGGCGCGGCTTGCCGGCCGACATCTGCTTGGCCTGCTTGAAGTAGTCCATCGCCTCGTCGCGGCGCCCGAGCTGGAAGAGCACCTTGCCGAGGTTGCTGAAGTTCTGCACGCTGTCCGGCGTGAAGACGGCCGCGCGGCGCAGCCGATCCTCGGCCCGCTCGAGCTGCTGCACGGCCAGCGCCTCGTCCCCCTCGGCGCGCGCGTTCTCCCCCGCCTGGACGAAGGTCAGCGCGCTGTTGTAGCGCCGGCTCCAGTAGGAGAGCAGCGTGTTGTCGACCATCTCCTGCTGCAGCGCGTCGAGCTCGACGGTCGTCTTCAGCTCGGCCGCCGCCTCTTCGTCCCGCTCCAGCTCGGCCAGCGCCCGCGCGTACCAGAGGTGTGCCTCGGCGTTCCTGGGCTGCTCGGCCACCGCCTTCTCGAAGAGCTCGAGCGCGCGCTCCGGACGCCCTTGCGTGAAGTGCAGCTTGCCGCCGGCGAGGAACTCGCTCTTGCCGCAGCCGGCCAGGGCGCCGGGGAGGGCGAGGGCGATCCCGCAGGTCAGGACGATCCAACGGCTTCTCATGACGGCCTGTCTCCCTTGCTTCGCCCCCGCCCCGCCGAATCCCCATCGGCGCGGCCGGGACGGTGACGGTCCAGGGCGGGGGAAAGGGAACGAGCCTAGGCCAGGGCGCCGCGAAGTGTCAAGGGTCGGAACGATCCGGCCGCGGCGGGCCCGGAGCGCAACGGGGCGCTGCGCCCGGGGGCGCTCCCGCCCCGCGGCGCCGGGCCCGCGACGGGCGCGGGCGGAGCTGCCGGGAGAACATCCGCACCACCCGTCCCGGCGCGCGGGCGGGGCGCGCCGGGGCGGGGAAAGGCGCGGTGCCGGAAGCGCGATTGCCGCGCCGCCCGGGCCATGGTACGAGTCGGCCGCGTCGCCGCCGCCCCGGGGCGGATCGAGCCCCGGAAGGGGCCTTTGCCGGACGGATCGCGCCCAGTGTCTCGAGTCGTGGAGGTCGAGGATGCGCAGGTCCCTGCATTTCGACGAGGCCGCGGGCGGCGCGGCGGAAGCGCTAGGCGGGCCGTCGGCGGCCGATCCGGAGGAGCTGATCTCCCGGGTGCGCGCCGATCGGGTCGAGTTCGTGAACCTGCAGTTCACGGACGTTCTCGGCGCCATCAAGGGCGTCACGATCCCGGCCGCGGGCCTCGGCGAGGCGCTCGCCCGCGGCGTCTGGTTCGACGGCTCCTCCGTCGAGGGCTTCGCCCGCATCCATGAGTCCGACATGGTGCTGCGTCCCGACCCCGGCACCTACCGCGTGCTCCCCTGGGGCGCGCCCGAACGGCGCCAGGCGCGCCTGATCTGCGATGTGCAGACGCCCGATCAACGGCCTTTCCCGGGCGATCCCCGCGGTGTCCTGCGCCGCGCGATGGCGCGCGCCGAGGCGCAGGGCCACACCTACAACGCCGGCCCCGAGCTCGAGTTCTTCCTCTTCAAGCGCAACGCCGACGCGCGCGACGGGCGCGCCCCCCTGCGCCCCGTGCCGCACGACGTCGGCGGCTACTTCGACTTCTCGCCCCAGGACCTCGCCTCGACCGTGCGCGCCGACATCATGCGCGCGCTGGCCGAGCTGGGCATCACCGCCGAGACGGCCCACCACGAGGTCGCCACGGCGCAGCACGAGATCGACTTCCGCTACTGCGACGGGCTGACCGCGGCCGACAACGTGATGACCGTGCGCCAGGCGGTGAAGGCCGTCGCCGCGGAGCACGACCTCTACGCCACCTTCATGCCCAAGCCGATCTGCGGGGCGAACGGCTCGGGCATGCACACCCACCAGAGCTTCTTCGATCGGGGGGGGCGCAACGCCTTCTTCGACGCCGCCGGGCGCTACGAGCTGTCGGACCTCGCCCGGCACTACATCGCCGGCCAGCTCGCCCACGCGCCCGCGCTCTCGGCCGTGCTCGCCCCGACGGTCAACTCGTACAAGCGGCTCGTCCCGGGCTACGAGGCCCCCGTCTACATCTGCTGGGCGCGGACCAACCGCTCGGCGCTGATCCGCGTCCCCTGCACCTCGCCGGGGCGCGAGCAGTCCGCCAGGGCGGAGCTGCGCTGTCCCGATCCCAGCGCGAACCCCTACCTCGCCTTCGCCGTCATGCTGGCGGCGGGGCTCGACGGCATCGAGAGGCGCCTGGCGCCGCCGGAGCCGGTCGAGGAGGACGTCTACCACTTCGACGCGCGGCGCCTGGAGGAGATGGGCATCGCCTCCCTGCCCGGAACGCTGGCCGAGGCGCTCGACGCGCTGGAGAAGGACGAGGTCGTCCGTTCCGCGCTCGGCGATCTCGCCTATCAGGCCTTCGCCCGCGCCAAGCGCGCCGAGTGGGACGAGTACCGCATCCAGGTCAGCGACTGGGAGCTGGAGCGCTATCTGGAGACGCTCTGAGCGACCGCTCAGAGCAGGCTCACCGGATCCACGTCCACCTGCAGGCGCACGCGGCCGCCCGGGCGCGACGCCCGCCACTCCTCCATCACCCGCTCGACGGCCCGCGCCAGCGTGCCGGCCCTCGCCGCGGCCAGCGTCAGGTGCCAGCGGTACTGGTTCTTCAGCCTGCTGATCGGCATCGGCGCCGGCCCGAGGCTCTCGAGCTCCCCGGAGGAGGCCAGCCTCGCCGCCACGCGGGCCGCAGCGCGGGCGACGGCCTCCTCGTCCGGCCCGTCGAAGAGCAGGCTCGCCAGCCGGCGCAGCGGGGGGTAGCGCAGCGCGCGGCGCTCCTCGAGCTCCCGGGCGTAGAAGAGCTCGTAGTCCTGGCGCGCCGCGGCCACGATCACGTGGTGATCGGGCATGTAGGTCTGGAAGACGACCTCTCCGGGCCGCTCGCCGCGCCCGGCGCGGCCGGCGACCTGGGTGAGGAGCTGGAACGCGCGCTCCTGGGCGCGGAAGTCGGGCATGCCCATCTCCCGATCGGCGCCGATCACGCCGACCAGCGTCACGCGCGGGAAGTCGAACCCCTTGGCGACCATCTGCGTGCCCAGGAGCACGTCCGCCTCCCCGCGACCGAAGGCGGCGATCATCTCTCCCAGCGCCCCGCGCTTGCGCGTGGAGTCGAAGTCCATGCGCAGCACGCGCGCCTCGGGCAGATGCCGGGCGAGCGCCGCCTCGACCTTCTGCGTGCCCGCTCCGGAGAAGGCGAAGTCCCCTCCGCCGCAGCCGGGGCACTGCTGGACGCCGCGCAGCACGAAGTTGCAGTAGTGGCAGCGCAGCGCCTGCTCCGCCCGGTGATGCGTCAGCACGACGCTGCAGCGCGGGCATTCGAAGACGTGCCCGCAGGCGCGGCACTGCACTGAGGTCGAGAAGCCGCGGCGGTTGAGCAGGAGGATCGCCTGGTTTTCGGCGGCGCGCGCGGCGCGCAGCCGCTCCAGCAGGTAGGGGGAGAGGGGCTCGCCCGGGTCCCGCACCCCGCCGACCACG
>VGIY01000258.1 GCA_016867695.1 Candidatus Eiseniibacteriota bacterium
CGATCTCGTGCCCAGGATGATCGGGAAGCCCGGGATAGAGCACTCGCGAGAACTCCGGCCGCACCCGGCTCCACTCGGCGATCCGCAGCGCATTGGCGCAGTGTCGCTCCATCCGCAGGTGCAGCGTCTTCAGGCCCCGCTGGAGAAGGAAGCAGTCGAAGGGGCCCGGCACCGCCCCCGCGGCGTTCTGGTGGAAGCGGATCCGCCGGAGGGCCTCCTCTCGCGCCGAGACGACCGCTCCGGCGACCAGGTCCGAGTGTCCGCCCAGGTACTTGGTGGCGCTGTGGATCACGAGATCGGCTCCCAGTTCGATGGGGCGCTGCAGCATCGGACTGGCGAACGTGTTGTCGACGGCCAGCAGGACTCCCGGGAGACCGTCCCCTACCGCCGGCCGGATCGCGCGGATGGCGCCGGCGATCGCGGCGATGTCGAGGACGCGCAGCAAGGGGTTGGTCGGCGTCTCGACCCAGAGCAGTCTTGTGGTCTGATCGATGAGCGCGGCCATGGCGCCGGGACGCGTGTCCTCCGTGTAACGGATGTCGAGCCCCCAGGGTCGATAGACCTGCTCGAACAAGCGGTACGTCCCGCCATAGAGATCGCTGAAGGCGACGATCGACTCTCCCGGCCGCAGCAGGGAAGCGATGATCGCGTCGGTCGCCGCGAGTCCGCTGGCGAAGGCGCAGGCGTCCGTCCCTCCCTCCAGCGCGGCGAGACAACGCTCCAGGCCTCGCCGCGTGGGATTGCCGGTGCGGGAGTACTCGAATCCCTTGTGTCGCCCCGGACCCTCTTGCGTGTAGGTGCTCGTGGCGTAGATCGGCGGCACCGTGGCTCCCGTCGTCGGGTCCGGCTCCTGGCCGATGTGGATGGCCATCGTCGATCGCTGCATGCCGATCCTCCTGATGGCATCCGGCCGCCCCGGGGCGGCCGGATGCCGCTCGCGATCCCCGGATTGCGGTGCTCCAGCTTCAGGTTGCCGGTTCCCCCGGGTCTAGCGGAAAGCCGTTCTCCCTCATCCAGGCGTCGCTGTAGAACTTGCTCAGGTAGTTGCGGCCCGTGTCGGGCAGGATGGCGACGATGAGATCGCCCGCGGTGAGATTCGCGCCGTAGCGCAGCGCGGCGGCGAGGGACGTGCCCGAGGAACCGCCTACCAGGAGTCCCTCTTCGCGGGCCGCGCGCCGGGCGGCGCGGAACGACTCGGCGTCGGAGACCCGCACCCAGTCGTCGACGATCCCGCTGTCGAACGTCGCGGGGATGTAGTCCTCGCCGATACCCTCGACCTTGTACGGGCGAGCCGTGTCGCCGGAGAGGATCGACCCCTCCGGATCGGCGCCCACGACACGAACCGAGGAGTTCTTCCCCTTGAGGAATCGCCCGACGCCCGAGATCGTGCCGCCCGTTCCGACACCCGCGACGAAGCAGGTCACGAGGCCGCCGGTCTGCTCCCAGATCTCCGGGCCCGTCGTGAGCTCGTGCGCCCCGGGATTCGTCATGTTCCCGAACTGGTCCGCGTGCCATGCCCCCGGGATCTCGGCGGCCAGGCGCCTGGCGGTGCCGGTGTAGCTCTCGGGCGAGCCGGGCGGGACGTCCGTGCGGACGATCACTGTCGCGGCTCCGTAGGCGTGAAGGAGGTCGATCTTCTCGCGGCTCATCTTGTCCGGCAGGACGAAGACGCACCGATACCCCTTCAGAGCGGCCGCGACGGCGAGTCCGACGCCAGTGTTGCCGGCGGTCGCCTCGACGATCGTCGAGATCCCCGGCGTGAGCCGCCCCTCCTTCTCGGCGCGCTCGATCATGGCCAGGCCGATGCGGTCCTTGATGCTGCCGCCAGGGTTGAAGAACTCGACCTTGCCGTAGAGGGGGCAGGGAAGATCGCGGCCGAGCCGGCGCAGCCGCACGAGGGGAGTGCGGCCGATCGCTTGGAGAACGGAATCTCGAGACTCCAGCATGGCACGCGGTCCTCCTCAAGCGTCAGACGATGAGGGGAACCGTTTTCCTACCGGCAGTCAAGCCCGGCTCCGACGGCGATGCAAGGCCACGCAGGGGCGGCTCGAGAATGCTGGGCCGCCCGCGCCGATGCGCCACTTCCTGTCGTCCATCATCGCCGAGGAGAGCACTCGCGCGCGAGGCGGCCCTCGCCGCCAGCCTGTACGGGGGCGCTTCGCGGCCTACTCGCCCACCGCGGTCAGGCGCGCCGCCGCGGCGAAACCGTCTCCCCTCAGGCGCAGGAAGTAGACGCCGCTCTCCAGCCGCCGCCCGTCGGCAGCGCGGCCATCCCAGCTCAGTTCGCGAACGCCCGCCTGGTGGCGGCCTCCCGCCAGCAGGGCGATGGCGCGCCCGGCGGCGTCGTGGAGCGTCAGCCGCGCCGCTCCCGCCACGGGCACGGCGTAGCGGATCGTCCTGGCGGCCCCGAGCGGGCCCGGCGCCGGCGGAGCGATCCATGCCAGCGGGCGGGACGGAGGCGCCTGCCCGGCGGCGTCCCCCGTGCCGAGCGCGATCTCGGCGATCAGCCAGGCGGCATTCGCGGCGGTGATGTCGACATGCTCCTCGTTGGGCGCGGGGAAGTAGACGGCGTCGAAGGGCGTGCGCTCCAGGATCTCCGGATCCCCGGCGATGTCGTAGAAGAGGTCGCCGGTGTCCAGCCCCAGCGCGCTCACCGTCGGGATGAAGCAGTGGTGGGGATGCAGGGCGACGATGTCGCCGAAGCCGGGCTCGGTGGCGTCGAGGTCGAGCATGGTGTCGCGCCAGCCGCCGGGAGCGTTGTCTGCGGGGCGGGTGCCGGAGACGGCGACGATCGCCTCGTCGGGGGGCAGGAAGAGGAAGTCGATCAGCCCGTGGAAGATCGTCCGGTTCGTCTGGTCGGGCACCGCCCAGACATTGCCGATGATGTCGACGAGAAAGCCGTCGTACTCCCAGCGGAGGATCTGGTCGCCCGCTTGGAAGCCCTGGCCCGCCTGCAGTCCGCTGCCGTTGGCCACGGCGACCCGGCGCGGCAGCGTCGGATAGCCGCCGACGGCGGCCAGGTCGGCCTCCAGGCCGGCGCGGAGGGGATCGGGCTCTCCAGCGGCGCCCGGGGGATCCGTGTAGTGGTAGAGAAGCAGCTGGCGCGCCGCGGGCGAGTCGAGCGCGGCCAGCCAGGCCGCCGCCTCGGCCGACTGGTCGGCGAAGAACCAGAGCCAGTACTGCAGGCCGAGCGGGATGTCGGCGCCCGTCTGCGGCGCGTCGAAGGAGATGAAGGTCCGCACGGCGTGCTCGAGGTCGTGCGTTTCCATGTAGGCCAGGGCGTAGCGGCCGATCAGGCCGCCCATGCTGGCGCCGACCAGGGCGCTCGTCCTTCCGGGCTCGATCCGCGCGCGGACCTCCTCGATCAGCGCGGTGGCGACGAAGGCGTTGCGCTGGATGTAGTCGGTCGCGTCGTCGAAGTCGAGGACGACGGCGTCGTAGCCGTCGGCGCGCAGGGTCTCCAGCAGCTGCTGGCGGTTGAGCAGCTCGTAGAGCTCCTCCCAGCCCATGCTGTTGTCGAGGTCGAAACCCTCGATCACGATCACCGGATCGGTCAACTCCATGTGCGCGTCGGCGAGGTAGACGTAGGCGCTGCCGGAGGCGAAGCCCCCCTGATAGGGGATCGTCGCCGCGACGCGCAGCGTGTCGTGCGGCGCCGGGGTGCGCAGCGCGCGCACCTCGAAGAAGAAGGCGGCTTCGGCCTCGGTCCCGTCGGGCCGCGCGGCGCGCAGGCGGATGGTCTTCGTGCCCGTCGTCGCGTAGCGGACGACGCGGGGCTCTCCGGGGCGCAGCGCCGTCGGACCGCGCCCGTCGTCGAAGTCGCCGCTGAGGAGCTCGAGACCCGCCGCCTCGCCGGTGAAGAGGTTCTCGGGGTCGAGCCGAAAGACGACCTCGGCGCCCTGATAGGTGCGGTCGCGAAGCGGCGCCGCGGCGAAGAGGCGATGGACGGCGAAGGCGTCGCCGGCGTCCGCGCCCTCCCCGCGGCCGTCCGCCCCCCCGGCCGCCCCGCGCTCGTCGCGCGCGTCCGCCTCGCGGTCGGCGCCCAGCGCCAGGCGGCCGTCGCGGGCGACGAGCGCTCCGGAGACAAGGGCCTCGGGCCGCAGGCGGCTGTAGCTCAGCTCCAGGAGGGCGATCGGGACTGTGCCCCGCGGGGATCGCGCGGCGCGCCCGGAGAGCTCGGCCGGGGCGGGCCAGGAAGATCCCGGCGCGGAGGCGCGGCGGATCTCGTCGTAGACGCGCAGCCACTCCCGCAAGCCGATCGGCGGCGAGGAGGGGCTGCCGTCCAGCTCCGCGATGCGGGAGAGCGGCAGCACGCGGTCGTAGAGGATGCC
>VGIY01000259.1 GCA_016867695.1 Candidatus Eiseniibacteriota bacterium
AGGCGCGGGCGATCTCAGCCGGGTCGTGCCTGTCGAGCCCCTCCTTCGGCCAGTCGCCGCCCAGCAGGAGGTCGAAGAGGTCGCGTCCCTCGGGCTGCTCTCCCGCGGTCGAGATCGGGATCAGGCGGACGTGGCGCCCGTTGGGCAGGACTGCCGTCTCGGATCGAGCGACGACGCCGGAGACGCTGGCGTGCATCGAGGTGCCGATGAAGCCCTCCGACTCGCCGATCTTCTCGCCCAGGACGACCGTCTGACGCGGCTTCACGCTGGGAATGCAGGGCGCCCCGGCGTGCTGCAAGACGGGGATGCGGACCTGCTTCGGCAGCGGAAGCACCTCGATCGCCGCCTCCTCGGCGAGCGACTTGCGCGTCGGCGGGTGGATGCCGCCCGGGAACGGGGGCCTGCCGGCGAACAGGGAGAGCCGCCGACTCATGAACGGCCTCCGGGAGGACGGATGCGGGGCAGCAGGAGACGGGACAGGAGCGCTCCGGCGGCGAGCCCGAGGAGCGCGGCCGGGAGCGGGAGCCACGGAGGGGCCTGCCGCGAGAGGATCGCGGCCGCGCCGGCGAAGACGAGGGGGATGAGGAAGACCGCCGCCGAGGCGATCACCAGCACGGGGCCGCGCATGGCGTCCGGATCGTCCCCCGCGGGATCCGCCGCCTCCGCGGGACAGCCGTCGCACCCGGCTGCGCAGTCGCGGGCCGGTGCGCTCCTGCGGGCCATCGCCCAGTCGCTGCGCATCCTCTTCCCTCCGATCAGGTAGCCGGCCATGCCGGTCCCAGGCGCGAGAGGGTAGCGCAGCCCGGCGTCCGAATCCAGCGCCGGCGATCGGCCGGGCGGCGATCGGCGGATCTCGCCGCCTGGTCGCGGCAAGGCGCGGCACCGGACGGGTCGGGGGGCGCCTCCGTCTGATCGATCCGGCCGGACCGTCCCGCTCAGTCCCGCGCCGCCGAGGGCCCCGGCGGCGCCTTGGCGTCGGGCGTGGCCGACGGCATCGGCGGCGGCTCGAGCCGCCGCGGCGGCTGCCCGGGCGCCAGGGCCTGGCGCGCGAGCGCCTCGCCGCGCCGGGCGTAGTCGATCGCCTCGCCGAGCAGGCGCGCCGACTCCTGCGCGGCGTGGAAGCCGTGCGAGTTCTCCGAATAGACCCAGTCCAACCGCCACTGGGCGCGCCGCTGCAGCTGCAGTGGCGCGGCGAGCGCGGCCGCGTCGACGCCCGCGTCCTGCGCCGTCTTGACGGCGCTCAGCATGTCGACCAGGGCGGCGGCGGCGCGCTCCGCCAGATCGCGCGTGCGGTCCTGGATGGTGTGGGCCCGCGCCAGCAGCTCGGCCTCCGGCACATTGTGGCAGACCTGACAGGCCTGGGCCGCGTTCAAGAGCGGGCTGCGCACGTGGTGGCTGGAGACCTTCATGGCGCCGATCCGCTCGTAGGGCATGTGGCAATCGGCGCAGGAGACGCCGGCGCGCGCGTGGATGCCCTGGCTCCACATCTCGAACTCGGGATGCTGGACCTTGATCACGCCGGCGCCGGTGATCGCGTGCTTCCAGTCGCTGAAGCCGATCTCGTCGTAGTAGGCCTCCTGGCTCTCGGCCTTCAGGCCGTGGTGCCAGGGAAAGACCAGCTGGTTGCGCCCGCGCGGATCGCCCTCGGGCGTGAAGTAGTACTCCACGTGGCACTGCGCGCAGGCCATGCTGCGCATCTCGTGGCGCGAGGCGTCCCGGTTCGCGTCGTACGGCTCGCGCCGGTCGCCCCGCCGCCAGCGCTCGACGCTCGGCAGGTGGGGCAACGGCTCGTCGCTCTCGGCCAGCGCCCGGATCCCGACGATGAACCCGGGCCTGGTGACGCGCAGGGACATCGTCTGCGGGTCGTGGCAGTCGACGCAGGCGATCGGATGGGTCACCAGCGGCTCGCCCTGATCGTCGGTCATCTGGCGCGCCTCGTTCCAGGTCATCTGGTTGACCAGGCGGAAGCCCGCCATGACGTCGCCGTCGCCGGCGTGCCGGTAGGCGGGCAGGATCGAGGAGTGGCAGTGCAGACAGGCGCCCGGCTGCGGGCGTTGCAGGACGCGCTCGGTGTGGTCCTGGTCGGCGAGCATGTAGGCGTGGCCGCGAGCCTCGCGGTAGTCCAGCGAGAAGGCGAACCCCGCCCACATCAGGCGCAGCCAGGGATCGGCGTCGAGCTTCTGCTTGGGCACGGCGTCGCTGCCGCCGTAGCGCGTGCGCTCGTAGTCGACCGTGCGCAGGTAGCTGTCGTACTGGTGCGGCCAGTTCCGGCCCCAGACGGCGGGGTCGATCGTCCGCTCGTCGACCTCGGCGAGGCGCACGAACGGGTGCCGCGCCTCCCAGCGGCGCTCGGTGATGTTGATCAGCAGCGCGGCGATCAGGATGGTGATCAGCGCGGTGACCAGGACTGCCGCGATCAGCACGGTGCGCGGCGGCAGGCCCTTGCGTGGCAGGTCGTTCATGGCTCGGCTCCTTTCGGGATCGGCGGGAAGCGGCGGGGCATGCCGGCCGTGCGCGCGCCGTGGCCGACGCTCTGGTGGCAGTGGAAGCAGGACAGCGCCTCGCCGGTCAAGCCCTCGCGGGGCATCTGCTGCACCATGGTCTGGTGACAGGCGACGCAGTTGGCTTGCAGGATGCGCAGGTTGCGCTTCTTGATCTGGATCGGCTCGTGGAAGTCCTGGAAGGTGAACGCCCAGCTATGGAAGAAGCCGTTGTCGGCCTTGGCCAGCCACTTGCCGCCGAAGGACTTGGGCAGGTGGCAGTCGTTGCAGGTGGCGTGGGCGTGGTGGCTGCTCTTGAGCCAGGAATCGTACGGGTCCTGCATGATGTGGCACTGGGTGCAGGCCGCCGGGTCGTCGCTCAGGTAGGCGTGGCCGCGGCCGTAGCCGAAGGTGAACAAGCCGACGCCGACGGCCGCGCCGGTCATCGCGGCGAAGATCAGCGGCAGAATGCCGCGCGAATCGCGACCTGGGGCCATGACCGATCTCGAGTGGGTGCAGCGAGCCGTCTCCCGCCAGCATGGCCGATCACGGGGGCGCGATCAACCGCGGAGCGTGCGGACTGCAGAGCGCGCGGACCGCGCTGGACACGCGCGCGGCCGCGCGGAAGGCGTGCGGCGGCCTACAGGTCGAAGTCCCCCGCGGCCTCCGGTTGGTAGAGGATCTTCCGGACGGAGAGCCGCCTGCGCCCGGCCGGGACCTGCCACTCGACGACGTCTCCAACCCGATACCCGAGAATGGCCGTCCCCACGGGGGCGAGAACCGAGATCTTGCCGGCGTCGATGTCGGCGTCCGCGGGAAAGACGAGCGTGTAGGTCATCTCCTCGGAGGTGTCCTCGTCGCGAAGCAGGACCTGCGAGTTCATGGTCACGACATCGGCCGGCACATCCTGCGGGGGGACGATCATCGCTCGCGCCAGCTCCCCCTCCAGGTCGCGCAGGCTCTGCAGGTCCTGCTTGCTGCGGCCACGGTGGGCCTTCGCCACGCCGATGAGCCCGCTGAGCCGGTCCTTGTCGAACTGCGTGATGAAGATCCCCCTGTGCTTCATGTCGCCTCCGAGGTCGCCCGGCGCCGGAGCCCGCCCCGCAACGCCCGCTGACCAACCCGATCAACGACCGGCGCATCGGCTTTCGTTGCAGCGATCCGCCAGGCCACGCGCGACCGGCCCCGATGCACCGATCCACTCCATCCTACCCGGCGTGGCGTCGGGCGTCCACCGCCTCCGGCGCGCCTCCTCCGCCCCGGGAACGGCCCGGCTCGTCGGCTGGACCGGGCCTTCGCGGTAGGGCATCGCCGCTGCCTCCCGGGGGGCGCGATGCTCTCGGGAGCCACCCTCTTGCCCCGTCCGAAGCTGCTCGTCGTCGCGATAGGCGGCGGCGCGCGGCGGGCGGGGGAGGGAAGGAGCCCGAGCCGCCGGAGGTCGTCTGCCACCGGATGCGGGGGGAGCAGATCCCCCGGCCACAGGCCTTGAAGGGCCGGCCCTCGCGGTCTACCGTCAAGCGCGGGTCGCGCCAGGGCGGTCGGTGATGCGGCCCGACGCCACGCGCGGAGAATGGAGGACGCGAAGCGTGCTTCCCTATCGACACACGCAGACGGGCAAGCTCCTGATCGGGTTGGTGGCGATCCCGATCGCGATCCTCCTGTCGGTCTCGGTCTTCCTCGAGGTGACGACGGTCACCCTTGCCCTCCTCGGGGTCATGGCCGCCGTCCTGCTGCTCTTCAGCACGCTCACGGTCGAGGTGGGCCGCGAGGCGATCCTGCTCTGGTTCGGGCCGGGCCTGATCCGCGTGCGCTTCCCTCTCTCCGAGGTCCGGGCGGTGCGCCTG
>VGIY01000260.1 GCA_016867695.1 Candidatus Eiseniibacteriota bacterium
CGGACACAGCCACGCCGCCGACAGGAGAGCTGCAGACCTGCTTCGTCAAGACGGTGAAGAACCGCTGCCGGGTCTGCTACACGTGCGTCAGGAAGTGCCCGGCGAAGGCGATTCGTATTGCCAAGAGCCAGGCGGAGATCGTGCCCGAACGCTGCATCGGCTGCGGGAGCTGCGTCCGGAGCTGCAGCCAGGGCGCCAAGCAGGTCGTCACGACGATCGACCAGGTCGAGGCGCTTCTCGGGAGCGGGCAGCCGGTTGCGGCATGCTTGGCTCCCAGCTTCCCGGTCGAGTTCCAGGCGGAGCTCGACTTTCGCGTCCTGGTCGGGATGCTCCGGGCGCTCGGCTTCTCCCTGGTCACCGAGGTGGCGTTCGGCGCTGACCTGGTGGCCGAGCGCTACCGGCAGCTCATGGTCCTCAGCGAGGGCGACCATTTCATCGCCACGACCTGTCCCGCGATCGTCGGCTTCGTGGAGCGCTACCATCCCGAGCAGCTTCGGCACCTGGCGCCGATCGTCTCTCCCATGGTCGCCCAGGCTCGCGCTCTGCGCGCGCTGAAGGGCCAGGATCTTCGCACCGTGTTCATCGGCCCCTGCATCGCGAAGAAGGGGGAGGCGATCGATTCGGGCGTCGCCGGCGGCCCGGACGCGGTGATCACTTTCCGGGAGCTCCGGGAGATGATCGCCGCGGCCGGCATCCTGCCCGGCGACGTCGAGGGCAGCGACTTCGACCCGCCGCACCCCTCGCTGGGCGCCCTCTTCCCTGTGACGCGCGGACTTCTGCAGGCGGCCGACATTCCCGAGGACCTCCTGACCAACGATGTCGTCGCCGCGGACGGGCCGACCAACTTCACGTGCGCGCTGAGCGAGTTCAGCACGCGCAATCTAGACGCGAAGCTCGTAGAGCTTCTCTCCTGTAGCGGCTGCATCGCCGGCCCGGGGCTCACGAGTCCGGAGGCGCTCTTCAAGCGCCGTGCCCGAGTGTGCCACTATGTTCAATACCGCATGAGCACGCTTGACCGGGAGGTCTGGCAGAAGTCCATCGACCGCTTCGCCGGTCTCGACCTCACCCGGCAGTTCTCCGCCCGCGACCAGCGGATCAACATGGACGATGAGCGCGCGATCGCGCGGATCATGGAGCGGATGGGGAAGCGGGACCCTGGGGACGAGCTCAACTGCGGGGCCTGCGGCTACCTGACCTGCCGGGAGCACGCGGTCGCGATCTGGAAGGGGCTTGCCGAGAGCGAGATGTGTCTGCCGTTCGTGATCGAGGATCACCAGAGGACGATCGAGGCGCTCTCCCGCTCGCACGAACAGCTGGCGAGCACGCAGGAGACCCTGATGCACTCCGAGCGCCTGGCCAGCATGGGTCAGCTGGCGGCAGGCGTCGCGCACGAGCTCAACAATCCGCTCGGCGTGGTGCTGATGTACACTCATCTGCTGCTCGATGAGTGTGACGAGGATGCGCCGCTGCGGCGGGACCTGGAGATGATCGCCGAGCAGTCCGACCGCTGCAAGAGGATCGTGTCGGGCCTCCTCGACTTCGCTCGACAGAACAAGGTTGCCCATCAGCCGACCGACTTGCACGATCTCGTGGTCAGCACGGTCGAGAGCCTCCCGCCGCCTCAGGGAGTGACGCTTTGCGTGGCTCAGGATGACGCGAGCCCGGTGATCGAGATTGACAGGGACCAGGTCGTTCAGATCATCATCAACCTGGTGAGCAACGCCTACGATGCGATGCCGTCCGGAGGCCGGGTGGAAGTGCGCACCTCGTGTGACGAGCATTGGGCGCGGATTGCCGTGCAAGATTCGGGCGTTGGGATCCGGAGGGAGAACCTCAAGAAGATCTTCGAGCCATTCTTCACTACGAAGCAGATGGGGAAGGGCACCGGGCTTGGCCTCGCCGTGGTCTACGGGATCGTCAAGATGCACCGAGGAGACATCAGCGTCGAGTCCAACGCGGATCCGGCGAGCGGGCCGACGGGCACCGTGTTCACGATCAAGCTCCCGCGGATGGACCGCTCGGAGTAGGGGGCGAGCGATGGACGAGACGCTGCATCTGTTGGTGGTGGATGATGAGTTGGGCATGCGTCTCAGCGTCGAGCGGGCGCTGCGCGGCTGGGTGGCCAACCTCCCCGATATCGACTGCGCGGTCACCTTCCGAGTGAGCCAGGCCGAGAGCGGGGAAGAGGCGCTGGCCCTGATGGCGAGGGACATGCCGCAGATCATGCTTCTCGATTACAAGCTCCCCGGGATCTCGGGCATCGACGTGCTTGGCAAGCTCGACCCGCGCACCGATACCCATGTCGTGATGATCACCGCGTACGCATCTCTGGAGACGGCAGTCCAGGCGACCAAACTCGGCGCGTTCGACTTCCTGGCCAAGCCCTTCACGCCCGATGAACTGAAGGCCGTGGTGCGCAAGACGGCCAAGCACCAGTTGGCCCAGCGGCATGCTCGCAAGCTAGCCGAGGAGCGCCGGCAGATCCGCTTCCGCTTCCTATCGGTCCTGGCGCACGAACTGAAGGCACCGCTGGCGGCGGTCGAGGGATATCTGAACATCTTCAGGGACCATGCCATGGGCGAGGCAATCGGCGAGTATGACGCGGCCATCAGCCGCTCGCTCATCCGCCTCGAAGGGATGAAGAAGCTGATTTCGGATCTCCTCGATCTGACACGCATCGAGTCGGGACACAAGCAGAGAACGCTGTCCGAAGTCGATGTCTGCGCCATCGCGCAGCAGGCGATCGAGACCGGGACCGCCCTGGCGGGCGAACGGGGGATCGCGTTCAGCTGCGAGCTGCGCGCTCCCGTCATGATCGTCGCCGATGCAGGGGAGATCGAGATCGTCCTCAACAACCTCATCTCGAACGCGGTGAAGTACAACAAGCCGGGGGGTATGGTGAAGGTCGCCGTCGATGATCTGGGTGACTCGGTGCGAATCTCTGTCCAGGACACGGGGATCGGGATGTCGCCGGAGGAGGTGTCCAGGCTCTTCGGGGAGTTCACGCGGATCAGGAACGAGAAGACGAAGAACATCCTCGGATCCGGGCTCGGTCTCTCGATTGTCAAACGTCTGGCCTACTTGTATGGTGGGGAGGTGGCGGTGGACAGCGCGCCCGACGAGGGGAGTACATTCACCGTGAGGCTGCTGCGCAACTACCTGCCGCCTTCGTCCGGAGACCCCGATCCGGGCGCGCCCGACGCGATCCAGATTTGAGAACCAGGTCGTGAGCGAGCGAATCGACAGAGCGGTCGGCAGATCCGAGCAGGACATGTTCGGGACGCTGGACATCCCCGCCGGAGCGCTGTACGGCATTCACACGGCGCGATCGCTGGCTACCTTCAGGCTTGCCGATCGGCCCGTGCCTGCCGCCCTCGTCGAGGCCTACGGCCAGGTCAAGGCGGCGTGTGCTGCAACCAACCGGGCGCTCGGTGTGTGGGCCGCTGATGCCGGGAAGGCGGACGCGATCGAGCGTGCCTGCCGGGAGATGGCCTCCGGGCTGCTGACCGAGCACGTCCGTGTGGATCAGCTCCAGGGCGGTGCGGGGACGGGCACGCACATGAACGTCAACGAGGTGCTCGCCAATCGTGCCCTCGTGATCCTGGGGGAGGCGCCCGGCTCGTACGACCGCGTGTCGCCAATCGAGGACATCAACCGCCACCAGTCGACGAACGACACCTTCCCGACCGCGCTCAGACTGGCGGCCATCATGCGCCTGCGGAACCTCGAGGCGCAGGTGGTCGGGCTGCAGGAGGCGTTTCAGGCCAAGGAGCAGGAGTTCGCCCACATCGTCAAGGTGGGGCGCACCCAGCTCCAAGACGCGGTGCTGACCACGCTGGGCCGGGAGATGGGCGCCTATGCCGAGGCTTTCGGGCGTGATCGGTGGCGCATCTACAAGTGCGAGGAGCGCCTGCGGGTGGTGAACTTGGGCGGCACGGCCATCGGCTCCGGCATCACAGCGCCGCGGGAGTTCATCTTCCGAGTGGTCGACGCGCTGCGAGAGACGACCGGGATCGGCTTCGTCCGAGCAGAGAACCTGACCGAGGCCACCCAGAACGCGGATGTCTTCGTCGAGGTCTCCGGCATCCTCAAGGCGCTGGCAGTCTCGTTGCACAAGGTGGCCTCCGACCTGCGACTGCTGGCCTCCGGGCCGGAGGCGGGTCTGGGCGAGATCGCGTTGCCCGCCAGGCTGCCGGGCTCGACCATCATGCCGGGCAAGGTCAACCCGGTCGTGCCCGAGGCGGTGAGTCAGGCGGCGCTCCTGTACATGGCCTACGACGCCACGATCGGATTCGCCTGCGCATCGGGGGCG
>VGIY01000261.1 GCA_016867695.1 Candidatus Eiseniibacteriota bacterium
CCCGCAGCGAGCGCGCCCGCGCGCGAGCGAGGACTGTCTGAGCGCCGGGCCCTTCATCGACCCCCCGGCACCCCCCCCCGCCCCCAGCACCGGCTATCGCCCCTCCCCCGTCCCGCTCCCGCGCTCCACGCGCCAGGTCAGCTCCCCGCCCCGCTCGCGCCCGACGCAGACGAGATCGCCGTCGCCCACCTCGCCCGCCAGCACCTTCAGCGCCAGCGCGTTCTGGATCTCGCGCTGCAGCAGGCGCCGCAGCGGCCGCGCGCCCATGTCGGGGTCGAAGCCCCTCTCGGCCAGGGCGTCGCGCGCCTCCGCGTCGACCTCGAGCCGGATCGCGCGCGGCTCGAGGAAGCGGGCGATCCGCGCGAGCTCGAGATCGACGATGCGGCGGATGTTCTCGCGCGACAGCGGCTCGAAGATCACGATCTCGTCGATGCGGTTGAGGAACTCGGGGCGGAAGTTGGCGCGCAACTCCTCCAGCACGCGCTCGCGACGGGCGTCGCCCGAGAGACCGGCGTCGGCCTGCAGCCAGCGCGTGCCCAGGTTCGAGGTCATGATCACGACCGTGTTGGCGAAGTTGACCGTGCGCCCCTGGCCGTCGGTCAGGCGCCCGTCGTCGAGGAGCTGCAGGAGCAGGCTCCAGACCTCGGGGTGGGCCTTCTCGATCTCGTCGAAGAGGACGACGCTGTAGGGCCGCCGGCGCACCGCCTCGGTCAGCGCGCCCCCCTCCTCGTAGCCGACATAGCCCGGAGGCGCGCCAATCATGCGCGCCACCGAGTGGCGCTCGCCATACTCCGACATGTCGATGCGCACGATGTGGCTCTCGTCGTCGAACAGGAACTCGGCCAGCGCCTTGGCCGTCTCGGTCTTGCCCACGCCCGTGGGGCCGAGGAAGAGGAAGCTGCCGATCGGCCGGTTGGCCGGGGCGAGGCCCGCCCGTCCCCGGCGGACGGCGTCAGAGACGGCGCGCAGCGCCTCGGCCTGGCCGACCACGCGCGCTTCCAGGCGGGCCTCCATCCGGACGAGCTTCTCCGCCTCCGTCTCTAGCATGCGGCTGACCGGAACCCCGGTCCAGCGGCTGACGACGTCGGCGATCTCCTCGGGGCCGACCTCCTCGGGGAGCATGCCCGCCGGCCCCTGCACGCCGCGCAGCTCCTCCTCGACGCGCTCCACCTCGCGCCGCGCCTGCGGGACTTCCCCGTGGCGGATCTGCGCCACGCGCTCGAGCTGCCCCTCGCGCTCGGCCGCCGACTCCTGCGCCCGCAGCCCCTCGAGGCGCTCGCGCAGCGCGCGGATCCGGGCGATCACCTCGCGCTCCCGCCGCCACTGGCCGGCCAGGCGGTCCCGCCGCTCGCCGAGCTCGGCGATCTCGCCCTCCACTTCCGCCAGCCTGTCCGGATCGCCCTCCCCGTCTCGGCGCAGCGCCTGGCGCTCGACCTCGAGCCGCTGCAGTTTGCGCTCGGCGAGCTCGAGCTCCTCGGGCATCGAATCGATCTCGATGCGCAGGCCGGAGGCCGCTTCGTCGATCAGGTCGATCGCCTTGTCGGGCTGGAAGCGGTCGCTGATGTAGCGATCGGCCAGCCGGGCCGCGGCGACGAGCGCGCCGTCCTTGATGCGCACGCCGTGGTGCAGCTCGTAGCGCTCGCGCAGCCCCCGCAGGATGGCCAGGGTGTCCTCCACCGAGGGCTCGCCGACGAGCACCGGCTGGAAGCGCCGCTCCAGCGCGGCGTCCTTCTCGACGTGCTTGCGGTATTCGTCCAGCGTCGTCGCCCCGATCGTCCGCAGCTCGCCGCGAGCCAGCATCGGCTTGAGCATGTTCGCCGCGTCGACGGCGCCCTCGGCCGCGCCGGCCCCGACCAGCGTGTGCAGCTCGTCGATGAACAGGAGCACGCCCCCCTGCGCCTCCTTGACCTCGCGCAGGAGCGCCTTCAGTCGGTCCTCGAACTCCCCGCGGTACTTCGCTCCGGCGATGAGCGCCCCCAGGTCGAGCGCCAGGAGCCGCTTGTCGCGCAGCCCCTCGGGCACGTCGCCGTCGGCGATCCGCTGCGCCAGCCCCTCGGCGATGGCCGTCTTGCCGACGCCCGGGTCGCCGATCAGTACCGGGTTGTTCTTGCGCCGCCGCGAGAGCACCTGCATGACGCGGCGGATCTCGGCGTCGCGGCCGACGACCGGGTCCAGCTCGCCGCGCGCGGCGAGCGCGGTCAGATCCTTCGTGTAGCGCTTGAGCGCCTCGTACTTCTCCTCGGGGCGGGCGTCGGTGACGCGCGCCCCGCCGCGCACCTCGGCCAGCGCGCGCAGCAGGCGCTCGCGGTCGCCGGCGTGGCGGCGCAGGACCTCGGCCGCCGGCTCGCGCGAGCCGGGATCGACGAGCGCCAGGAGCAGGTGCTCGGTGGAGACGAACTCGTCCTTGAGGCGCTCCGCCTCGACGGCCGCCTGCTCGAGCACGCGTCCGAGCTCGGGCGAGGCGTAGGGCTGGGCCGCGCCGCTCACCCGCGGCAGGGTCGCCAGGTGGCGATCGAGCGCCTCGCCCAATGCGCCGAGATCGGCCCCCTGCTTGCGCAGCAGTCGATCGGGCACGCCCTCGGACTGGCGCAGGAGCGCGATCAGGAGGTGAGCCGAGGTGACCTGCTGCTGGCCGCGCCGGACGGCGTCCTGCTGCGCCTCGGCCAGCGCCTCGCGCGCCCGCTCGGTCAGCCGCTGCGGATCCAGGACCATGATCCCAGTCCCTCCCTTGAAGGCCGCCGGGGGACTCCGGCCGCCTCTCCGGACGCGGGTCGCCGGGGCCGCCCAGGCACCCGGCGCTCCCCCGCTCACCTGGCGAGGACGAGTTTCTCGCTCCGCTCGATCCCGCCCGCCCTGATGCGCAGGAAGTAGACGCCCGGGGCGGCCGGGGCGCCCGCCTCGTCGCGGCCGTCCCAGCTCGCGCCATGCTCCCCGGCCCCCTCCCGCCCGGCGACGAGCGTGCGCATCCTGGCGCCCGACGCGTCGTGGATGGCGAGCCGCACATCGCTCGCCACCGGCAGCGCGTAGCGGATCGTCGCGGCCGGGCGGAAGGGGTTGGGGCGGATCAACCGCGGCAGCGCGACGGCCGCCTCGGGGACCGCCGCCGACTCGCCGGCGAGCCTGATCAGCCAGACATCGTGCAGCCCCGCCCCATAGGAGAGCGTGTGGCCGGTGACGATGTAGCCGCCGTCCGCGGTCTGCCGGACGCAGTAGGCCACGTCGGAGCTCGTCCCGCCGTAGGTCCGGTTCCACTCCTCGTCGCCCTGCGCGTCGGTCTTGACCAGCCAGACATCGTCGCCGCCGGCGCCGTAGGAAAGCGTGTAGCCGGCGAGGATGTATCCCCCGTCGGCCGTCTGGCGGACCGAGTGGGCGTAGTCCCTGCCGGTGCCCCCGAAGGTCTTCGTCCAGGTTGCGTGCCCCGAGGCGTTGGTCCTGATGAGCAGCATGTCGTAGAGGCCCGCGCCGTAGGAGTCGGTGTATCCCGCCAGGATGTAGCCGCCGTCGGCGGTCTGCCGGACGGCGTAGGCGCGGTCGACGCCCGAGCCTCCGAAGGGGCTGTTCCACTCGTGCAGCCCCGACGGGTCCGTCTTGACCAGCCAGGCGTTGCCCAGGTATCCGGGCCCGTGGGAGAAGGTCCAACCGGCGACGATGTAGCCGCCGTCGGCGGTCTGCTGGACGGACCAGGCCCCGTCCGAGCTCATCCCGCCGTGCGTCCGGCTCCAGGTCTCGTGCCCGAGTTCGTCGGTCTTGATCAGCCAGACGTCCCTGCTGCCGGCGCCGGACGAGGAGGTGACCCCGGCGATGATGAAGCCGCCGTCGCTCGTCTGCTGAACGGCGTAGCCCTCGTCGTCGCTGGCCCCGCCGAAGGTCTGCTGCCACTCGAATCCGCCCGCGGCGTTGGCCTTGATCAACAGGACGTCCTTCATTCCCGCTCCGAAGGACTGGGTGTGGCCGGCGATGATGTAGCCGCCGTCGCTCGTCTGCCGGACCGAACAGCCCTCGTCGTCGGCGTTCCCGCCGAAGGCGTTGCTCCAGTCCTCGCCGCCGTCGCCGTCGACCTTGAGGAGCCAGACGTTGCGCCCGCTCATGGCGCCGAAGGACCTCGTGTATCCGGTCACGATGTAGCCGCCGTCGGCGGTTTCCTCGACGCAGTGGCCGATGTCGATGTTGGTTCCCCCGAACGTCCTCGTCCAGAGCGTGTCGGGGGGGGTGGCGCCGGCGTTGGACAGCCAGGCGCAGGACGCGAGAACGAGGCAGCTCGACGCGAGAAGCGTCGCCCGAACGGGGCGGCGACGCTCCGCGACCTGCCC
>VGIY01000262.1 GCA_016867695.1 Candidatus Eiseniibacteriota bacterium
GTCCCGACATAGCCCGCTTCGGCGTAGACCTCCGCCGCCTCCGCCCAGGCGCCCTGGCGCGCGAAAAGCCGCGCCGCGCGCCTCAGGAGGGATCGGCGGGCCTTCTCGTCGAGCACCCGCGGCAGGCGATCCCTCAGAAACGAGCGGAAGAGGTGATGATAGCGGTAGCCGCCGGAGGCGCCGCCCGTGGCGACGGTGAAGAGGTTGCGGCGCGCGAGCTCCTCGAGTCGGGCGCGGCTGTCGCGCGTGCCGAGGAGCGCGTCGCAGATCTCCGGCTGGAGCTCGGTGAGCAGGGAAGTACGGACAAGAAAGTCCCGCATCGATAGATCGAGCCGCCCGACGACCTCCTCGGCGAAGTACTCGAACCACCCGGTGCCCGCCCGACCCATGCGATCGAGGGCGCGCGCGACCGCGTCCGCGCCCGACCCGTCGAGCAGCTGGAGGAAGATCTCGATGCCGGAGGCCCAGCCCTCGGTCTGCGCCACCAACCGCCGCGCCTGCTGCCGCTCGAGTCGCGCGCCCGGGAATCGGTGGGCGAAGAGGTCGGCTGCCTCCTCCGGCCTGAACTCCAGTTCGTGCGCGGTCAGCTCGGCGACACCCCCCTGGCAACGGGTCTTCAGCGTCGCCACCTCCAGAGGCTCGCGCGACGAGAGGATGAGCGTGTTGCCGGCGGGCAGATAGCGGATGAGACCGTCGAGGAAGCGCAGCACCGGCGCGGAGTCGCGGATGAGGTGCGCGTCGTCGAGCACCAGCAGCCGCTCTTCTCCGTCCCGGAGAGAGGCTGCCGTCTCCGCGAGCAGGCGCCGCGGGAACTCGGGGTCGCGCGGGTCCCTCTCGAGATCCGCGCGCGGGCTGCCGGCGTCTAGAGCCTCCCTCAGGTGGGCCCCCAGGACGGCCAGGTCCACGTCTCCCTCGTCGAGGCTGAGCCAGCTGCAGCGCCTGCCCCCTTCCCGGGCGTTGGCCGCCAGGAAGGAGGTCTTGCCGAATCCCGCGCCGGCGGTGACCAGCACGAGTTGCTTCGTCCGCCAGCCGGGCCAATCCCGGTCGAGACGGCGGCGAGGCACGTAGCCGGCGGGGAGCCGCGGGATGTGGGTCTTTTCCGGATTCGTCGCCATCAACGAGCGCATGGAAGCCCCTGGTGTTCTTCGAAGCTGCCGAATCCTGGAGATTGTACCTCATCGAGACAGGTGACCGAAACCTCCCCCGATGCCCTCCCGCCTCTCGCCTTCCTCACAACTCCCTCCCCGCAAACGGGTTGGGTTCCCGGCGGGGGAGGGCAACCGCGCCCCCCGGCGAGGCCGAGCGCGCGGCGCCCCCCTGGCCGCGCCCCGCCGGGTAAGTCCCGCGTAAGCGACCGCGACCAAACTGCGCCCGATCGATGGCGGGCCGGCGCTTCGTTCCGCTGCAGATCGCAGGGGAGCCGATCCAGCCGACCGCCGGGGAGAGGGAGGCGCGATGTCCACATTCGTCGTGCGGTTCATCGGAAATCCCGCGCAGGGCTACCGGGGCAGGGTCAGGCACGTGGCCAGCGGCGAGGAGAGCTCCTTCGCCAATCTGGAGTCACTGCTGGCCTTCTTCGATCAACTGAACGCCATGCGCTCACAGGCGGGTGAAGCCGAGGACCTGGAGACCGCGCCGGCGATGCCGGCGGAGCGCGCCGAGGCCGATGCCTGGCGCACACTCGAGGGGAGGGAGACATCATGAGTCGGGGAACCACGCGCAGTGAGAGCTGTTCGCTCGGCCTCGTCCTCGCGATGGCGCTGGCGCTGTGTGTCGGCGCCGTACCGTCCGCCGAGGCCGAGACGATCACCTGGGCCAACCTCGCCGGAGGCACCTGGAACACGGCCGCCAACTGGAATCCGGCCGATGTGCCCAACGAGGCCGGCGAGGAGGCGCTCGTCGCCAACGACGGAGTAACCTACACGATCACGCTCAATGTGTCGCCCGGCCTGGACGCGCTGGCGATCCAGAATCCCACCGCGACGCTCAATCTGGGAAGCAGCACACTCACGCTGCTTCAGTCCGCGGGCCTCTCCAATGCGGGACGCATTCAGGCGAATTCGGGCAGCGCGACGATCACGGGAGCGGTGTTCAACCAATCGGCGGGCACGATCCAGACGCTGAACAACTGCGACCTCTACTTCCCCGGCCAGACCCTGTTCAACGACGGCACGATCAAGATCAATGCCCTCGCGGGCACCGGGAACAGCAACCTGATCGCCTCGGGCAATGTCATCCTCGAGGGCGGCGGCGTGCTGCGGATGGTCACCTCCGGGCAAGTCAACGACGCCGAGCTCGAGACGGGCAGCGGCTTCACCCTGACGCAGCAGGTAACCCACTCGATCAGGGGCGCGGGCACGATCAACGCCGCCCTCGTCAACTACGGCACGGTGATGGCGGATGAGAGCGGCCGCACGCTGTGGCTGACGGCGAATCCCAAGTCCAACGACGGCACGATGGGGGCCGTCGCGGGCTGCTATCTCAACCTGGGCCCGACGACGCTGACGCAGGGCCCGGGCGGACGGCTGCTCGGAGACGAGGGCGCCGTGCGGCTCGAGAGTGGCGCCACGATCGTTGGGGGCACTTTCGCGTCCAACGGCGCCGGCAAGGTGACCACGGTCACGGGCGGCCCCGTGACGATCGAGGACATCCGCAACCTGGGCCGCTTCGACGTCATTCCCGCGACGGTCCATCTGCGTGGCACGCTCACCACCAACGACGGCACGATCACGCTCAATCCGGCTGGCAGTGCCAACAATTCCGTCCTCACCTTCATCGAGGACTTGACGCTCAGCGGCAGTGGCCAGTGCGTGATGGTGGCCGCGACCGATGCGAACGACGCCAGGGTCGAGTCCTCCGCCGGCGTCACCGGCACGAACGGACCCGGGCACACGATCCGCGGCTCGGGGACGATCTCGGCGGCGCTCGTCAACGAAGGCCTCATCTCCGGCGACGATACGGTGCGGGCGCTAGACCTGATCACCAATCCGAAGACCAATGCGGGAACCCTCCAGGCCGTCGCCGGCGGCAGGCTGAACGTCACCGGCTGCGCGGTGACCCAGGACCCGGGCGGGACGATCCTGGCTGACAACGCCCTCGTCGGTCTGGGCGACGGCAGCACCATCACGGGCGGCACGCTGGCGAGCAGCGGCGCGGGAAGGGTGACCACGATCTCGGGAACCACGACGATCGAGGACATTCACAACCTGAGCCGCCTTGACGTCATTCCCGCAACGGTCAACCTGCGCGGCACCCTTGTCACCAACGACGGCACGATCACGCTCAACCCCGGCGGCAGCGCCAACAACTCCTTTCTGGTCTTCGTCGAGGATGCCACGCTGGGCGGCAGCGGCGAGTGCCTGATGGTGGCCGCGACGGCGTCCAACGACGCGAACATCCAAACCGCGGCGGGCATCACCGGCACCAACGGCCCTGGGCACACGATCCGCGGCTCCGGGACGATCTCGGCTGCGCTCGCCAACGAAGGTCTCATCTCCGGCGACGATACGGTGCGCTCGCTCGATCTGACGACGAACCCGAAGACCAACGCGGGCACGTTGCAGGCCGCCGCCGGCGGCAGGCTGAACATCACCGGCTGTACGGTGGCCCAGGACCCGGGTGGGACGATCCTCGCCGACAACGCCGTCGTCGGTCTGGGCGCCGGCGGCACCGTCACAGGCGGCGTTCTGGCGAGCGCCAATGGCGGCGCCGTGCGCTCCGACGCCGGCACGGCGACGCTGGGGGGCGTGACCAACATCGGCACGCTCCAGATCCTGGGGAACGGGAGTTCGATCACCGTCAACGGATCGTCGTTCGCCAACGAGGGACTGATCGCCGTCAACTACAGCGGGATCAGCAACAACGCGACCCTGCGGTTCGCTGACACCTGCACCCTGACCGGGGCAGGAGAGGTCTTCCTGCGGGTGGGCGGCAGCAGCATTAGCGACGCGGTGATCTCCACCCTGGGAGACGCCGTGTTGACGGTCGGCGCCGATCAGCTCATCCATGGCTCCGGCGAGTTGAGTGCGCGCATGGTCAATCAGGGCACGATCGTGGCCGACGATCCCACCTGGGACCTCACCTGCAACAGCGACGACCTGATCAACCATGGCGTCATGCGGGCTGAGGACGGTGGCGACCTCCTCATCTCCGACGGCACCCTCATCAATCTGGCGACGGTGGCCGCGATCGACGCGAGCCGAATCCTCGTCAGCGCCGCCGGATTCCTGAGGAACCAGGGCCAGATCACCGCTACGGATGAAGGGC
>VGIY01000263.1 GCA_016867695.1 Candidatus Eiseniibacteriota bacterium
CATCCGCGTGCGCCGGCGCGAGCAGGGGCTGCTGATCGCCCTCGAGATGGCGCCGCGCGTGGTCTTCGCCGAGGAGGCGCTGGCGGCGGAGGAGCTGCTGCCGCCGGCTGATCTCCTGCGCGCCGCTCCGTTCGCCGCGGCGCGGCCGGCGCTTCCCGAGTCGCCGGGGCTGGTCGCCGCCCGGCGGCCGCCCGCGCGCGCCTGGCCTCGACTGGCCTGCGAGGCGCTCTGGCAGGCCGGCGCGGGCTGGGCGCTGGCCGAGGCGACGCTGGCCCGCCTGCGCGATCCACTCGACTGGGCGCCCGACACGCTGGGCGGCGTCGAGCTCTACCGGACCGTCGCCGGACCGGAGCGCACCTTCTGGCGCCTGGCGCTCGCCGCCGACCGCGCCGTGACGCGCGGGGTCCGGGCCGCGGGGCGCTACCGCTGGGTGCGCGCCGACGCCGCGCGGGCGGGCCTGGAGCCCGCGCTGCTGCCCGAGCACCGGCTGGCGGCCGAGCTGCGCGGCGCGGCAGGCGACTGGCGCTGGGGCGTCGGGCTCGACTGGCGCGGCGGCGCGTCGGCCGGAGCGGGTCGCCGGCGCCTCGCCGGTTCCTTCGACCTCTCGGCGAGCGCCGGGCGCGCGCTGGGGCCGGGAGAGCTGCGGCTCGAAGTCGAGAACCTCTTCGCCGACCGCCTGGCGCTGCGCCCGAACGAGGTCCTCTCCGAGAGGCGCGTCGGCCTCGTCTGGCGGCACGCCTGGAGCGCGCGCTGAGCGCTCCGCGCCTTGACAGGCGCGGCCGATGACGGAATAGTGAGTCCGCGGCGCGCGATCGGCGCGGCCGCGAAGGGTGCGCAAGGGGAAGCGATGCTCGATGTGATCTCCAAGGGCGGCGTGCTGATGCTGCCGATCATCCTCTGCTCGATCGTCGCGCTGGCGATCATCATCGAGCGCCTCGTCCTCATCGCCCGCGCGCGCCGCGAGAACGACCGCTTCCTGGAAGCGATCCGCGGGCGCGTGCGGCCGGGCAAGCTCGAGGAGGCGCTGGCCATCTGCCGCGTCAGCACCGCCGCGCCGCTGGCGACGGTCTTCCTCGAGGGGCTGCGCCACATCGAGCTGGGCGAGCAGCGCACGCGCGAGGCGATCGTGGAGGCGGGCGAGCGCGAGACCCTGCGGCTCGAGAACCACCTGGGCGGGCTGCAGACGATCGCCGGTGGGGCGCCGCTGCTCGGCTTCCTCGGCACGGTGCTCGGGATGATCGCCGCCTTCCAGCGCATCGAGCAGCTCGGCGGCAACGTCGACGCCAGCGTGCTCGCCGGCGGCATCTGGCAGGCGCTGCTGACCACGGCGGCGGGGTTGACGGTGGCGGTGCCCGCCTACTTCGCCCACAACTACATCGTCAGCCGCGTTCACGCCGAGGTCCTGCGCATGGAGGATCACTCCAGCGGGTTGATGCTGCTGCTGACTACGGGCCGCGATCCGGGCGGCGAGCGCTGAGGGGATCCCGGCGGGAACGGGGAGTCATGCGATTCACGAAGCGCAGGCGGTCGATCACCCGGTTCGAGCTGACCGCGATGACCGACGTCGTCTTCCTGCTGATGATCTTCTTCCTGCTCACCTCCTCGTTCGTCGTCCACGCCGGGCTGCGCGTGCAGCTCCCGCAGGTCGTCCAGGCCGACCCCCAGGGGCAGCGCGACATCGTCGTCACCCTGGGCGCCGAGGACGAGCTGCTGATCGACGGCGTGCGCATCCCCTGGAGCCAGCTGCGCGAGACGCTCGCCCAGCGGATCGAGGCGAGCGCGACCAAGGCGGTGATCGTCAAGGGAGACGAGGCGGCCCGGCTGGGGCGGACCGTGCAGGTGATGGATCTGGCCCGCCAGCTCGGCGCGACGCAGCTGGCCATCGCCGCCAGGCCGCAGGCGCCCCCGGGCGGGGGCGCTCGAGCGCGCTGAGCCGGCGCGCCAAGGGGGGAGGATGACGCGCGCGGCGCTCTCCAAACGCCTGGAGCCCGAACTGGCCCACCAGTGTCTCCAGGCCTTCGACGCCGGGCTCTTCGTCGTCGACCCCGACGGCGAGGTCGTCTTCCTCAACCCCCGCGCCGAGGAGCTGCTCGAGCTGCGCGCCGAGGAGGCTTTGGGCCGCTCGGCCAGCGAACTGCTGGGGCTCCCCTCGGACGGCCCCTTCGGGCCGGGGGGGGAAATCTGGCGGGCCTGCCGCCTGCCGCCGACGCAGATCCTCGGCCAGCGGGGCGACAAGGAGCTGACGCTCGAGTGCCACATGGTCCCGGTCGGCGCGGAGGCGCGGCCCGGGGCGGGGCTCTTGATCTTCGAGGACGCCTCCGAGTCGCAGGAGGAGCGCGCCTTCCAGCGCAACATCGACCGCTTCAGCTCGATCGGCAACCTCTCGGCCATCATGGCCCACGAGATCCGCAACCCCCTGACGGGCATCCGCACGACGATCCAGTACGTCGAGACCAAGCTGCCGGGGGACTCCCCGCTGCGCCAGGACCTGGACGAGGCGATCAAGGAGCTGGACCGCATCGAGCAGTTCACCACCGACCTGCTCCAGTTCGCCCGGCCCAAGATCACCGCCCTGGAGGAGGGCAACATCAACGACGTCGTCGAGCGCGTGCTGGGCCACGTGGCGCTGCGCTGCGAGGAGCGCGCCGTGCAGTTGCGCAAGGACCTCGGCGCGGAGCTGCCGCCCATTCCGCTCGACCCCGACGCCCTGCGCCAGGCGCTGCTCAACCTGATCCTCAACGCCCTCGACGCCATGCCCGAAGGGGGGACGCTGCGCCTGACGACCTCGACGCGCCGCTACCGCTCGCGCCGCGCCGTCGAGGTGGCGGTGGCCGACACCGGGACGGGCATCCCCGAGGAGATCATCGAGAAGATCTTCGATCCCTTCTTCACCACCCGCGGGGCCGGCGGCACGGGGCTCGGGCTGTCGATCGTCCTGCAGATCGTCAAGGAGCATGGCGGGCGCATCACGGTGCGCAACCGCGCCCAGGGCGGGGCGACCTTCCGCATCTCCTTCCGCGTGCCCGAGGAGCCGGTCGCCGAGGACGATGAGGCCGAGCGCGAGGAGCGCGCCAAGGGAGGCCGCGGGGAGAGGGCCGAGCGCAACGAGAAGGTGGAGAAAGCCGAGCGGGCCGAGCGGGTCGAGCGGGTCGAGAAGACCGAGAAGGTCGAGCGGGCCGAGAAGGTCGAGGCGGACCGCGGGACGGCCGGATGAAGCGCGTCAAGGTGCTGATCATCGACGACGAGGCTCTGGTTCGCCGGAGCATGCGCCGCGTGCTCGGCGACGCCGGCTACGAGGTCGTCGACGCCGCGGGCGTGGAGGAGGGGTTCCGCGCCTTCGAGGCCGAGCGGCCCCAGGTCGTCGTCCTCGACGTCCGCCTGCCCGACGGCTCGGGGCTCGACCTGCTGCCGCGCCTGCGGAGAGCCGATCCCGCGGTCAAGGTCGTCATGGTCACCGCCTTCGGCGAGACCGCCGACGTCGTCCGGGCGATGAAGCTCGGCGCGGCCGACTTCCTGAAGAAGCCCTACGACCTCGAGGAGCTCGAGCACGCCGTGCGCAGCGCGGCGCGCAGCCTCGCCCGCGACCGCCAGCTCAAGGTCTACCGCACGCGCGACCGCGCCCGCTACGCGCGCAGGCAGATGATCGGCCGCAGCCCACAGATGCTGGCGCTGCAGGAGATGATCCGCAAGGTGGCCCTCTCGGAGACGACCAGCGTGCTGCTGATGGGCGAGAGCGGGACGGGCAAGGAACTCGTCGCCCGGGCCATCCACTTCCAGTCCGCCCGCCGCGACGCGCCGCTCATGGAGGTCAACTGCTCGAGCTTCCAGGAGAGCCTGCTCGAGAACGAGCTTTTCGGCCACGAGCGGGGCGCCTTCACCGGGGCCAACTACCTCAAGCGCGGCATCGTCGAGCTCTGCGATGGCGGCACGCTCTTCCTCGACGAGGTCTCCGAGACCCCGGCGAAGGTGCAGGCGAAGCTGCTGCGCTTCATCGACAACCAGAGCTTCATGCGCGTCGGCGGCAACGCCGACCTGAGCGTCGACATCCGCCTGATCGCCGCCAGCAACGCCGATCTGGCCGAGCTGATCGCCGCCGGCCGCTTCCGCCAGGACCTTTACTTCCGCCTGAAGGTCGTCTCCATCGTCCTGCCCCCCTTGCGCGAGCGCGGGGAGGACATCCTGCTGCTGGCGCGCGCCTTCCTGGAGCGCTTCGGGGCGAAGTTCCGCAAGGAGTTCGGCGGTATCGACCCGGCGGCC
>VGIY01000264.1 GCA_016867695.1 Candidatus Eiseniibacteriota bacterium
CGCGCCAGCCACCCGTATACGGTCGAGCGATGAACTCCCAAGACCTCCGCGACCTTCTCCGGCGACTCGCCGCCCTGAACGGCCGCAACACCCCGCCGCCGCAGATCCGTCAACTGCCCATGAGTAAGCCGTCGAGCATCCGTGATCTTCACAAACGCCAAAGTAGCACCAACGCGAAGGAATGTCTAGACAATTATGAGACGGTTAGTATAACAAGATGAATGTGGAGGCGGCGGGAATCGAACCCGCGTCCGGAAGAGCATCATCGAGAGTATCTACGTGCGTATCTCACCGTTTGATCTCGCCTGCCGCCGCTCCGGTGAGCGGGATCGGCGACCGGCCAGCCCGTTTGTTTCGCGAAGCGCCCCGGGCATGCGCCCCGCTAGCCCACCGTGACTGCGTCACTCAACCCCCCGGCAGGCGCAGGCGTTGGTGACGGACTGCATTAGGCTGCAGCCAGTGCCGGCTGATAGTCGGCAGTTGTTACATTCCCACTTGTTTTACGAGCCAGTGGGACCTCGGCACGCAACCCAGGACTCAAACTCCCCGTCGAACCCAGTTCGCCCCCTCTCCCGTCCATTCTACCACATCCGCGGCGGCGCGTTCCCGACACCATGGCGGGAACGCGGAGAACGGATCGCGCGAAGGGCTGTGCGCCAGCAGGGAATCGAACCCCGAACCTACTGATTAAGAGTCAGTTGCTCTGCCGATTGAGCTACTGGCGCCCGAGACGGCCGGCTCTCCCAAGCGAGCCGGGGCGTAGCCTAGCCGCCGGGAGGCGGCGGGGTCAAGGCCCAACTGGTCCCGCCGCGGCAGCCGGCCCTGCTGCACCGGTCGACGGGTCCCGCCGCGGCCGCCGAATGGCCCCGCCCCCGGGGGGCGCTCTGCCGGAGGCTCCGATCCCGCCCTCTCGCCCCGATCGAGCGCGCCGCGTCGCCGAGGCGTACCTAGAAGGGCAGGTCCTCGTCCTCGCCGACCGGATCGAGCGAGCTGTCGGGAGTGTATCCGCCGTCCGCCTCGTCTGCTCCCCGCGATCCGGTGGATCCGGAGGCGCGCTCCTCGGCGTAGGCCGGCACCCGTGCCTCCTCGCGCTGGCCGCCCTCGCCGCGCCCGCCGAGCATGATCATTTCTTCCGCCACGACCTCGGTCGTCCAGCGCCGCTGGCCGCTCTGCTTGTCCTCCCACTCCCTCGTCTGCAGCCGGCCCTCGATGTAGACCTGTCTCCCCTTGCGCAGGTATTGCTGACAGATCTCAGCCAGCTTCCGCCAGGCGACGATGCGGTGCCACTCGGTGCGCTCCTGACGGTTGCCCCCCTGGTCGGTGAAGGTCCAGGTCGTGGCCATCCGGAAGGTGGCTACCGCGGCCCCCCCGGGAGTGTGGCGGATCTCCGGATCGTTGCCCAGATTGCCGATCAGCATGACCTTGTTGAGCGACCTCATCCCTCCTCCTTGGCTTGCCTTCCCGTGCCCGCCCATGTGGCGCCGGAACGCCTCGCGCGGCCATCGGCGGCCGGCCTGGCGACGCCCCGGCGCGCCGAGCCTTGACCCTGCCTACCCGCCCCAGCTACGATGCGGGCGTGTCGATCCTCGTTCCGGGGTGTGGCGCAGTCCGGTAGCGCACCTGCTTTGGGAGCAGGGAGTCGGAGGTTCGAATCCTCTCACCCCGAAGTCGGGCGACCGGCCGGCAGGTCGCGGCCCCCGTCGGCTCACTGTGCCGGACGCGCCGGACTTTGCCCGCCGACCCCGGCGCCGTCCTCCGCGAACCCTCCCGCGCGCTCGTCCCCGCCGCGTCGAGAAGGCGCCTCCCCGGCGGGCCCAACCGGCATCCTAGCAGCTTCGAGGCCGCAATGCCCCCGGCTTGTGACCCGCCCTCCGACGGCCCGGGCGCCCGCCCCGACCGGCAGGCGTGTGAGGAGCCGGTCTCCTTCCGGGACCGATCCACTTGCCGGCCCGCCGGGCAGCAACTAGGCTGTGGCCGATCCTCGCGAAAGCGCCGCCCGCGCTGCCGAAGACGGAGGCAGGAGCCGGGTGTTCCCTTCGCGCCTGTAGCTCAGTGGATAGAGCGGCGGATTTCTAATCCGCGGGTCGCTGGTTCGATTCCAGCCAGGCGCGCAGTCTTGATCCGCATGCCCCGCGACTACCGCTCCGCCTTGAGCAGCAGGGTCGTCGGGTCGAGCTTCAGTCTCAGGTCGGCCACATCGGGGTTGTCGTGGTCCTTGAGCAGCTGGATCGTCACCGCGCCCTCCTCCTCGGAATGCAGCAGCACGATCACGGCGATGTGCTCCTCGAAGCGGACCACCCCCTCGTCGACGCCGCGCGGATCACGCAGCCCCCGGGCCGGGTCGGCGACGGCCGAGAGCCAGATCTCGAGTTCGGCCTCGCCGGCGAGTCCGCGCAGGCCGGAGAGCTCCTCGCTCGTCGTCGCGTAGAAGTCGACGCCGTCCAGGATGAGCAGGCGCGGCCGGAAGTCGGCGTGGTCGCGGAGGAAGTCCAGGTTCCAGCGCAGCCGCTCGAGCGGCAGCGTGCCCTGCGGGAAGTGCAGGATCATCCGCAGGCGCTCCATCCGGGCGTGGGCGCGTTCGGGCCCCTCGAGCGGCAGCGTGCGGGCGAGCTCGGCGAAGATCGTGTCGTAGAAGGCGCGCACGCGCTCGATCGGGTCCTCGAGCGTGACGTGCAGGACCCTGCGCTCCTGGAGCAGGTCGTCGATCGCCACGCCGATCAGGAAGGCCGTCTTGCCCACGCCGGGGCGCGACATGACCACGCCCAGGTTGCCCGGGCCGAGCCCGCCGTGGATCGACTTCTCGAAGACCCTCAACGGGCTTCGCTCGTGCGTCTCCCTGCTGTAGATCACGGTTCCCCCTAGCGGCCCGCCGCCCGCTGCTCGCGGTAGGCCTTGATCCGCGCCTCGACGACCGCCGGCGGCGCCGGCGAGTAGCGCGCGAACTCCATCGTGAACTCGCCCTTCCCCTGCGTCGACGAGCGCAGGACGGTGGCGTAGGCGAACATCTCGGCCAGCGGCACCTCGGCCTCGACGCGGGCGAAGCTCTGGTCCTCGACGACGCCGATGATGATCCCGCGCCGCTGGATCAGGCCGCCGAGCACCTCGCCCTGGTACTCGGTCGGGCACTCGACGGCCACCTTCATGACCGGCTCGAGCACCTGCGGCCGCGCCCGCGGATAGGCCTCGCGGAAGGCGCCGCGCGCGGCCGCCTGGAAGGCCATGTCGGAGGAGTCGACGCTGTGGGCCTTGCCGTCCTCGACGACGACGCGCAGGCCGATGATCGGCGAGCCGATCAGCTCGCCCCGGTCGAGCATGGAACGGAAGCCCTTCTCCAGCGAGGGGATGAACTCGGTCGGGATCCGCCCTCCGGTGACGCGGTTCTCGAACTCGAAGGTCTCGCCGGCGGCCGGCTCGAGCCAGCCGCTGACACGCCCGTACTGCCCCGATCCCCCGGTCTGCTTGCGATGCGTGTAGTCGAAGGCGGCCCGCTGCGTCAGCGCCTCCCGGTAGGCGACCTGGGGCGCCCCCGCCGCGACCAGGGCGCCGTACTCGCGGCGCATGCGCTCCAGGTAGACATCCAGGTGCAGCTCGCCCATCCCGGCCACGATCATCTCGCCGGTCTCCTCGTCGACCGCCGCCTGGAAGGTGGGATCCTCGCGGGTGAAGCGCGCCAGCGCCTTGGCGATGCTCTCCTTGGAGCGGTTGTCCCCCGCCCTGATCGTCAGGCGCACGACCGGAGCGGGCACATGGATCGGCGACATCGAGACGGCGATCGTCCCGTCGGTGAAGGTGTCGCCCGAGGCGCAGTCGATGCCGAAGAGGGCGACGATGTCCCCGGCCGTCGTCTCCTCGATCTCCTCCATCTCGTCGGCGTGCATCCGCACCAGCCGGCCGACCTTGCTGCGCCTGCCGGTGCGGGCGTTGACGATCGTGCCGCCCCGGGCGATCCGTCCCTGGTACATCCGCAGGTAGGTGAGCTGCCCGTACGGCCCGTCCTCGAGCTTGAAGGCGAGCGCGACCAGGGGCCGGTCGGGGTCCGGCACGACCGGCACGGTTGCCCCCTCGCGGGTCAGATCGAGCGCCTCATGGGCGATCGCCAGGGGGTCGGGAAGGTACTCGACGACGGCGTCGAGCAGCGGCTGCACGCCCTTGTTGCGGTAGGCCGACCCGATCAGCACCGGCAGCAGCCGGTGGGCGAGCACGCCCTGGCGGATGGCGGCGCGGATTCGCGCCTCGTCCGCCCCGCCGGC
>VGIY01000265.1 GCA_016867695.1 Candidatus Eiseniibacteriota bacterium
GCTGCTCCAGCAGCCCGACCAGCGACTCCTCCATTGCGAAACGCTCCAGGTCGCGGCGCACGAAGGGCTCGGCCATGTCGAAGTCGACCGCCTCGAGCCGGGCGCGGGCGAGGATCCGCAGCAGCACCCAGTCGCCGTCGATCTCGATCGGCCTGAGCAGCCGCGGGCTGCCGTCGTCGAGCACGTCGTGCTCGAGCGCCACGGCGGTCAGCTCCGGGTACGGAGGTCCGGAGGTCGGCCCGATCTCCTGCGCATAGAGCACGCGCCGGTCGGCGGCTTGCATCTGCGCCCCGACGTGGGACCAGCTCCCCCCCTGCTCGAGCATCTCGTAGCCGCGGTCGGCGAGGTTGCGGCGCCCTGGAGGGAAGCGGATGAAGTCGTAGACCACCCGCTCGGGCTTGTAGTAGTCGCGGCGGTGCTCGTTCCAGAAGGAGATCATCTGCTCGTCGGTGATCCCCTCGCCGAACTGCTTGAGCCGCTCCTCGTAGAACCGGTCCATCAGCAGCCGCTCGCGCTCGCGGCGCGTCTCGGCAAGAAACTGGGGCGTCTTGACGACATCGGAGGCCAGGGCCTCCTGGACCCAGGCCCAGTTCATCATCCTGCTGAGCACCTGATCGCCGATCTTCGCCCCCGTCTCGGTCGTCGGCCAGAAGGGGGGATCGGCCAGCTCCAGGGAGCGCACGTAGTCACCGATCGTCCAGGTGCCCCCCGACCAGCGGACGAGCGGCAGCTCCAGTTCCTCGGCGCTGAAGCGCTGCAGCGGCGGCGTGCTCGCCGGCTTCTCGCCCTCCGGGACTTCCGCCTGCCCCGAGGCGACGGGATCCCTGCGGACCAGGAAGGCGCGCTCGACCGGCGCCAGATGCTCCTCGACCAGTTGGAAGGCGTACTTGGCCTCGACCCGGCGGGAGTGGCCGTCGAAGGCGGCGCGCTGCTTCAGTTCGGTGACGAAGCGAGCCTTCTCCACCGTGTCCCAGTCGACGAGGGCGCCGCGAAGCTCCTCGAGGCGGATCATCAGCCAGTCGAAGGAGGGATGGTAGAAGGGCTCGGTCACCTGTCCGAGGCCGCCGATGCCAAAGATGAGGTCTCCGATCCGGGGCGGCACGAGCGGGCGGCTGGTCCAGCCGCGCTCGGTGATCATCACCATGCCCGGGCGCCTGTCGGCCAGTTCGCGGCCGATGGCCAGGAAGTCCTCGCCGGCCTGGACGCGGCGCTGGATCTCTCGCGCGTCCGCCTCGTCCTTGCAGGAGATGTCGGTGACGCGGCGCTGGTGCTTCATGAGCTCGATGACCGAGTCGATCTCCGCCGCGCTGGGCGCCACGCCCGCCTGCAGGCCCTCGGTGTACAGCCGGGCGGCGCGGCGGTGGCGATAGCGCTGGTAGGCCGCCTCGTCCGCCGGCCTCAGCTCGTCCCCGAAGAGCTCGCGCGCCTCGCGCAGGAGGAGCTCCTTGCGGGCGTAGGTGTCGACGAAGGCGCGGCGCTGCTCGGCCGAGGCCCGTTCCCACTGCCCCGCCCCGTTCAGCCGGTCGTGCTCGAAGATGATCTCCGAGAGCGCCACCGTCCGACCGTCGAGGCTGATGGCCGGCGTGTCGCCTCCGCACCCCGACGGCAGAAGGCTGGAGAGAACAGCCGCCATGGCGATGTAAACGATTCTGTTCATTATTCTTACCCCTCTTGATCGGTTCGTCGCTGGAACCCCGCGCCCGGCGGACCGTGGCCCGATCCCCCCGGCGCCCGGACTATACCCCACTGGCCGGATCGGCTCAATCGCTCCCGAGCCCGGCCGGCGCCCGCGCCCGTCAGCTAGAAGACACCCCCCAGGCCGATGTGGATCCGCCCCCTCGCGGGAGAAGCGCCGTTCGGCACGGCGTACTCGAGGCGCATCAGACCCGCCCGGCCCGCCAGCTCGACCCCCGCCCCGAGGGCTCCGTGGAAGCTGTCCCCCCCCTCGACCCCGTAGAGCCCGGAGGTCGAAGCCTCCCAGCGCTCCAACCAGGCCAGGTCGCACAGGAGATAGGCGCGACCGCCACGCGCGTCGATGCGCGGCCCGACCTCCATCCTGTGCACCAGGTGGCGCCAGGCGCGGAACTCGCCCTCGAAGCTGCCGCGCAGGGAGCCCGAGCCGCCGACCAGGAACGCGTCGCTGCGCAGCAGCGCCGTCGGGCCCGCCGCCAGCCCCGCCTGCTGCTCCAGCACGAGCAGCCAACTCCCGCGGCCGACCCACTCGCCCACGCGCAGCGCCGCGCGCCGGAGGCCGGGCCCATCCCCTGCCCAGTGCTCGACGCTTCCGGACAGCCGCCATCCCGCGCCTCCCCCCTCGTCGCGCCGGCCGGAGCGCTCGAGCGTGAAGCTCGCGGCCCGGCGCGAGAGCGTGGCGGCCACGTCCGCGCCCATGACCAGCCGGCTCCGGCTCCAACCGACGCCGATGCGCCACTCCGGCCCCGGCTTCCAGGAGAGACCGCCCGACCAGCGCGTGTCGGCGAAGAGCGTGTCCTCCTGCATGTGGCTGAGCTCGACCTGCGCGCCGAGGGGCAGGCGCCACAGGTATGGTTCGCGCCAGGCGAGCTCGAAGCGGCTGCGGTCCTCGCCCAGGGCCTGCCAGAAGACGCGCGCCGATCGACCGGTGCCGAGGAGGTTGCCGAGAGCGAGATCGACGAAGCCGCTCAGGCGCCCCCGTCGCTCCCCTTCCTCGCCGCGACGATCCGCGTAGCCGAGGATCCCGGCGATGGCGTTGGCGCGCCGCTCGCGCAGGCGGAAGAGGACCTCCACATCGAGCGTGTCGCCCGCCTCCTCACGGGGGGATGGGCCGACGACGAGCAGCGCCTCGCTCGCCTCGAGAAGCAGCCCCGTTCCGAGCAGCTCGCGGCGGGCGCCTCGCCAGCGGTCGCCACGGTAGATCTCCTCGCCGCGCCAGCCAATCACCCGCTCCAGGAACGAGGAGCGCGTCGGCCCGTCGCTCTCGAAGCGCACGGCGCGGACCCGGGCGAGCGGCCCCGGGGCGACCTCGAAGCGCAGCTCGAGCGGGGAGGGGCCTCGCGCCCCGGCGTCCCATCGCGCCCCCGCGAGCGCGAGTCGGGCCAGCGGGCGGCCCTCGTCAGCCAGCCGGCGCAGCTCCTCAGCCAGCGCCGACTCCACCGCCGCCACCCATCCCCCCGCTCCCGCGGCAGGCAGGGTCGGTTCCCTGAGCGCGTTGGCTCCTTCGCCACCAGACGCGGCAGCCCATCCGGTGTCCCCGAGCCCGGCATCCGCCCCGGCACGCGCCTCGGTCTCGCCGGCTGCCGGCCGGACGCCCGAGCGCTCGAAGGCGAGTCTCACCGCGGAAATCCTCTGCCCGGGATCGATCACCCAGAGGCTGTCGGGGTAGCGCGCCAGCCGCGCCGACAGGAACCCGCGCGCGGCGAGCCACGCGGCGGTCGCTCCCGGCGGCCAGGTCGAGTCCCCCTGCGCGTCGCCGATGACGCCGGCGAGGGCCCTGCGCTCGCTCTCCCCCATCGCGCCCCGCACGAGCAGCCGCGCGGCGCCCGCGGCCTCGGGCGCCGATTCTCGCGTCCCGCCACGCGAGGCGCATGCCGTGACGGCGCAGAGCAGGGCCAGCGCGCACCACCGCGCCGCGCCGGCGGCGACTCGCGCGGCGCCCCCCCGACCGGCGCGGGCGCGACCGGCGCGCACGGCGGCAGGCAAGGCGACGGCTCGGCCGGCGCGCCCACCCGACCCGCGACCGACCCGACAGCCGCGCGGCAGCGACACCGCTCGCGGATGGTCTGTTCCTGTCGGCGACTCCATGCTCCCGTTCGCGCAGCCTAGAAGTAGGCGCGCAACTCCATGCGTCCCTGAACCACGGTGGCCCTTCCCTCCTCGCGGGCGACTCTCAGGGAGAGGCTGCCGCTGACCAGGCCGCGCGGGCGCAGCGAGCCGCTGCACTGGAACAGCCAGCCCGGCCTCTCCGTCGCGAAGGGCGTCGACGCCGGCGCCTCTCCATCCATCCACCGCCTCTCGTATGAGCCCTCCAGGCGCCCGGCGCGGAAGGGCTCGGCCGCCACCCCCACCGTCGCCCGCCTCTGCGTCCGGCGCATCGCCGCCGGCTCGTAGCGCTCGCGGCCGAGTTCCCCCCCCAGACGCAGCGTCATCCCCCGGCGGGGAGACCAGCTGCCCTCGAAGGCGGCCCGCTCCCGCTCCCGCTCGGCACGCGAGCGCCCGCCCCCGCCCGTCTCGACACCCTCCTCCTCCCGT
>VGIY01000266.1 GCA_016867695.1 Candidatus Eiseniibacteriota bacterium
AGGTTGGCCAGATAGACCTCGAAGCCGAAGCGCAGCGAGGCCCGGGCGCAGCCGGCCAGGCGGACGAATCGCGGCCGGGCGACGATCCAGATCCAGAGGATCGCGGCGACGGCCGAGACGCTCTGGGCGGCGATCCAGGTCAAGGCGCCGGCGGTCTTGTCCCCGCGCAGGAGCGCGAGGACGACGACGGCGCCGGTCATCCAGGCGAGCGGACTGAGCAGGCGGATGACGTTGTCGTCACGGATGCGCCCCAGCCCGACGAGCACGCCCGAGAGGTTGAGGTGCACCAGCGAAACGACGAGGACCGGCAGGAAGGAGAGCCACACCGCCGGCTGGAGCTCCATCTTGTCGCGATACAGGGGCAGGATGAGCGCCATCGCCGCGGCGCAGATCGCCCCGAGGGCGAGGGCGAGCACGATCTGCGTGGCGGCGATGGTGGGAGGCGGGAAGCGGCGCTTGCCGATGTGCTGGATCGCCGCGGCGTGCAGGCCCAGGCCGCCGAGGTTGATCGTGACGAAGAGCGCGTAGCGGAGGAACGAGAGCAGGCCCTTGCCTTCCGGGCCGAGCGTGCGCGCCACGACGATGTTGGTGACCATGCCGGCGGCGAGCATGAGGAACTGGAAGACCAGCGTGCGCAGCGTGTCCTGCCGGATGCTCACCGGGACGCCTTCCCGGTGACGCCGCCGGCCGGCGTTCCATTCGCGGCGGCGGGGCTCCGGTCACCCGCCCCGGCGGCGGGACCTCGGTCGCCCGCCCCGGCGGCCCAGGCCTCCTCCGCCCGGTCGAGGATCGACGCCACACGCGTGCTGATCGACTCCCAGGCGTAGGGACGGACCGCCCGGCGGCGGGCCGCGGAGCGCTCGGCGGCCGCGGGCGCGCCCCCGGCGCGCTCGAGCGCCAGCTCCTTGGCGATCGCCGCGAGAAAGGCTTCTTCCACTTCGGCGAAGCGGATCCACGCGGCGACGGGCTCGCTCGCCAGCGACTCCAGCGGCGTCGCCACGACCGGGCGCCCGGCGGCAAGGTACTCGTAGACCTTCAGCGGATTGACCGCCCGGCGCACGGCCCCCACCCTGAAGGGGCAGAGACAGACGTCGAATGCGGCGGCGTAGTCGGGCACGCGCTCCTGCGGCCGGTGGCCGAGCAGGTGCGCGTTGCGCTCCCGGCGCAGTCGCGCGGCCCCCTTCTCGCCCTCACCGCCGCGCACCGGCCCGACGAGGATCAGCGATCCGGCGGCGAAGCGGCGCGCGGCGGCCACGAGCAGCTCGAAGTCGAGATAGTCGGAGACTGCCCCGACGAAACCGATCCAGGGGCGCGGCAGGCCGCGGAGTTCCGCCGGGGGCTCCGCCGCCGGCCGCCCGATCCACTCCCCGCGGACGCCGTTGGGGACGACCTCCAGGCGCCCGGCACGCGTCTTCGCCGCGTGGGCCTCGGCCAGCAGCGCCGAAGTGGTCAGGACGAGATCGGCTTGCGCCAGGGCCCGTTCCAGACAGGCGCCCGTCGTCCGCCGGCTGTGAGCGCGCGCCTCGTAGGCGCCGAGATCGTCGACGAGATCAAGGATCAGGCGCTCCGGGCGCAGGGAGTCCATCGCTTGTACATACAGAGGATTGTACAACCAGAGCCAGACGCGCCCATATCCTAGGCGGCGCGCCGCGCGGCGGAGCATCGCGCCGTAGCAGGCGTGCTGCAGGCGGCTGACGGCCGGATGAGTCCAGAGGGGCAGGCCGCGCGGCGGGGCGAGCGTCCACAGGCGGGGAGCGCGTTGTGCCAGGCGGGGGGCGAGCCAGGGATTGGCCTGGCCCGGGGGACAGTGCGCGGGCGCGCGGCGCAGGAGCGAGAAGGAGGGCTCGACGTAGAGAACGCCGCGGCGCGGAGCGGCGAGCGCGGCGAGATGCGCCATGAAGTGCTGCTTGCGGAACCAGGCCTCGTCCCAGTACTGCGTCCCGGCGCAGACGATCAGGGGATCGGCGCAGCCGCTGGGGGCGGGCGCGTCGCGGCGTGGAGATGGCTGCCGTCCGCTCCGGGCAGGGGTCGCGCGAAGCGGCGCGGGCGGTCGATCGCGTTCCGGCGCTGTGCGCGACCGCCGCGGGCCGGAGGAGGGCCCGTCTCCGGAAGGATGCCCTGTGCGCGGCGGCGTCACGAGAGAGCCTCGCGGTAGATCTGCTCGATGCGCTCGAGGATCCGGTCGGGGTCGAACCGCTCGCGGAAGAGAGCGCGGTTCGCCTCGCCCATGCGCCGGCGAAGCGACGGATCGGCGATCAGGTCGGCGACGCGGCCGGCGAGAGCGCCGGCGTCTCCCGGCGGGACGAAGAGGGCGTGCTCGCCCTCGACGAGGAACTCGGGCAGCGCGCCCACCGGCGTGACGACGAGCGGCAGTCCGGCGGCGAGCCCCTCGAGGATGACGATGGGCAGGTTCTCGTGGGTCGAGGGCAGGATCAGGACATCGGCGCCCTGGAACCAGGAGCGCTTGTCCGGCCCGCCGATCAAGCCGGGGAAGAGGACGGTGCCGTCGGCGGGCAGGGAGGCGCGCGCGCGTTCGACCTCGGCGTTCTCGGCGGCCGACGCCGGTCCCCCGGCGAAGACGAAGCGCGTGCCGGGCGCGCGGCGCTGGACCAGGGGGACCGCTTGCAGGGCGGTGACGAGGCCCTTGATCCGCGCGAGACGCCCGACGAAGAGCACCGTCGCCGGCGCGCGCCCCGGATCGCGCTCGACGCCGGAGGCCCAGGCGACGAAGTCCCGCGCCACCGGGTTGGCGACGATCTCCGCCCGCAGGCGTCCGTCGACGCGCTCCAGCAGGTAGCGGCGCCAACCGTCCGAGAGGACGATCACCACCCGGGCGCAGCGCAACGCTCGGCGCACGAGCCAGCGCCTCACGCTCCCGCCGCCGCCATGGAAGTCCTGGAAGCGCGCCCCGTGCAGGTGGGCGACGACGCGGGCACCCGCCAGGCGTCCGCAGGCCATGAAGGCGGCCTCCTTCCAGAACGAGATCCCCGAGGTGACGGGCTGGTGGAGGATCCGCGGCCGGTGCCGCGCGAGGAGCCGGGCGAGCTCGAGCCACTGGCGGACGAAGTAGAGGAAGTTGATCGGGGCGAGCGTGGCCGCCCGGCCCGAGCCGGCGGCGGTGCGGGTCGTGTCCAGATGGACGAATTCGAACCGCCCCCCCAGGCGGGAGGCGAGCAGCGTCTCGGTGAACATGGCCACCCCGCCCGTCGCGCCCCGGAGGGGTCCGACCAGCAGCACGCGCTCTCTCTGCCCCGGCACGAGACCTCCCTGACGGCGACCGGGACCCGGGATCGGACCGCCTCGCCGCCTCCCGGGGCGGCCGTCGAGCCCCGGCATTCTAGCCGCGGGGGAGGTGGGGCTAAACGGCGAATGGCGCTCGCCGGAGGCAGCCGGGGCCGCTAGAATCGGCCCCCGGCTCTACGAGCGCCCGTGCGGCTCGCCCGAGGGGAGGGACCCGGTGGCCAGCGTCGATGCCAGGGAGGACGAAGGGCGTCCCGGCGCCGGCGCGCCGGCCGGGTCTCCCGCGGCCCCCATCCCGGTGCTCTTCCTCACCGATCTCCTGGACATCGGCGGCGCCGAGACCCAGCTCGTCAGCCTGCTGCACGCCCTCGACCCGGCGAGGGTGCGGCCCATCCTCTGCATCCTGCGCGGCGAAGGGGCGCTCGCTCCGGGCGTGCGCGTGCCCCTGGAGCGGGTCGCGATGCGCGGGCCGCTCGACGCGGGCGCCCTGGCGCGGGTGCTCGGTATCGTCCGGCGGCAAGGCGTGCGCGCCATCTACACGACCCACGTCCGCTCGGCGTTGATGGCGCGGCTGCTGCGGCTTGTCGTCCGCCCGCCGAGACCCCAGCGGCGGATCGTCGTCGTCACCTCCGAGCACTCGTACAAGTCCCCTCCGGCGACGCCCGTTCCGGAGCGGTTGCGGCGGCTGACGGCCGGGCTGAGCGATCGCGTCGTCGCCGTCTCCGAGGTGCAGGCGCAGTGGCTGCGCGCGACGCTGCGCATCCCCGCCCGGCGGGTCATCGTCCTCCCCAACGCCGTCGAGCCGTCGCGCTTCGCCGACCTGCCCGAGCCGGCGGAGGTGCTCCGCGAGCTCGGCATCCCTACCGGCGAGCCCCTCTTCGTCTGCATCGCCCGACTCGCGCCGGTCAAGGAGCCGGACACGCTGCTGGCCGCCATGGAGGAGGCGCCGGGCCACCTGATCCTCGTCGGCGACGGCC
>VGIY01000267.1 GCA_016867695.1 Candidatus Eiseniibacteriota bacterium
CGGCTCCGCCACGCAGGCAGACCGCAGGCTCCTTGTACTCGTTGATCAGCCCCTCGACGGAGAAGACGACCTGGTAGTTGAACGGGGGCACCGGGCGCAGCGGCAGGCCGCCGACGCGCAGCCTGATGCTGTCCGCCGCGGGAGCCAGCTCGAGCAGCCGCGCGGCGAGGATGCCGACGGCCCCCGGAGCGATCCCGCAATCGGGGACGACGGCCACGCCGGCGGCCCTCGCCCGGTCGCTCAGCGCGAACTGGGCTTCGACGACGTCGTTGTTGCCGCCCAGGTCGATCCAGTGGACGCCGGCGGCGATGGCGATCTCGGCCAGCGCCTGGTTGAAGCGGTAGCTCACGGCGCCCAGGGCGGCTCGCGATCCCTCGATGAAGCCCCCGACCGCTTCGCGGTCGGTCACGTCGAGGGCGCGCCCGCGGGCCTTGCCGGCGCCGTAGCGCTCCGCCACTTCGCGGGCCTTCCCGGCGTCGCGGTCGGCGACCAGGACCTCGTCGACGTCGTCCTGCCGGCACAGGTCGTAGACCATCGCCCGGCCGACCATGCCCGCTCCGAGAACCGCCAGGCGCATGGGCACACCTACTTCCTTTCCTGCACTTCGACCTCGAGATCGAGCGGCTCGCCGCCCCGGTCGAGAGAGACCCGCACCCGCTCGCCGGGGGCGTGGCCGCGCAGCGCCGCCGTGTACTCGACCAGCGTGCCGACCAGCTCGCCGTCGATGGCGACGACGACATCGCCCGGCCGGATCCCAGCTTTCTCCGCGGCGCCGCCGGGGGAGACCGCGGCGACCTTGACGCCGCCGGAGTCCCCGGCGAAATCGGGCATGAAGCCCAGCGAGACACGCCGCGGGGGCGCCCCGACTAGCGCCTCGGCCCGCCGTCGCGTCTCCGCGCAGGCAGGCACGAAAGTGAAGGGCCGGTCGCGATAACGCAGGTAGCGGATCAGCTCGGCGACATGGTCGCTGATCGCGGCCAGTCCGGCGAAGTCGATCCGCTCCGCCTCGTCGGTGACCCGGTGGTAGTCCTCGTGAGGCCCGGTGAAGAAGTGGAGCACGGGGATGCCCCGCTCGAGGAAGCTCGCCTGGTCGGATCCGGTCGTCCCCTCCTCGCTCAGGACCAGATCGAAGCCGGCCGACTGGTTGAGGCCGGCGAGGAGCGCCGGGAACTCGCGCGCCGTCGCCGAGCCCAGAGCATAGAGCCGGCCGTCGCGCAGGCGGCCGACCGTGTCGAGGTTGACCATCGCCAGGAGTTCGTCGTTCGGCACGACCGGATGCTCGACGAAGTGGCGCGATCCCAGCCGCCCCAACTCCTCGCCCGAGAAGACGGCGAAGACGACCGCCCGGTCCCGATCGCCCGGCGCTCGCCCGGCCAGGACCTCCGCCACGGCCAGGAGTGCGGCCACGCCGGAGGCGTTGTCATCGGCGCCGTTGTAGATCTGGTCTCCGGCGAGCGTCGTGTCGCGGCCGAGGTGATCGATGTGCGCGCCCAGGACGATCGCCCGGGGCGTCCGCTCGGCGGCGCCGGGCAGCAGGCCGATCACATTGGCCGTCGGCGGATGGCCGGGCGGCGTGAAGGGCTGGAGATAGGCCTCCAGGGGATCACCGTCGCCCGCGCCCGCAAGGCCCGCCTCGCCGCGACCGGCGGAAGAGGGGGGCGGCTCGAGCCCGAGGTCGGCGAAGCGGCGCGCCACCGCCCGCAGCGCCTCCTCGAGGCCCGGCGAGCCCAGGCCGCGGCCCTCCAGCCGGTCGTCGGCGAAGTAGCGCACGTCGGCCTCGATCGCCGCAGCCGAGCAGGCGCGATAGGCGGCGGGCGCCCCGGGCGCGGCCGCCGCGGCCCCCACCGCCGGCGCCCCGGGCGCGGCCGCCGCGGCCCCCACCGCCGGCGCCGCCGCTGCCACCGCGGCGCAGAGCGCGAGCCTCAGTAGAGTGGCGCCGGGCGATCCTGCGCGGCTCTGCGTCCGGGCCTTGCCGCGAGCACGGGGCGCGATGGGCGGCCCGCCCGGCACGCGCTCGTCCGCGGGACCGCGCCCATCCCCGCGGCAGGCACCCGAGAAGCCGCGCGGGCGCGGCCCCCGCCGCGGCAGGCCCCCTCTCGCGGTCCCCGGGGAGCGTCCTCGATCCATCGTTACTGCCCTCCCTCCCAGACGACCTTGAGCGGCGAGCGCTCCACCGGCCAGGCGCCCTTGGCGACGTTGCGGCCGCCCTCGAAGACGAGGTAGCTGTAGCTGCCGTAGTGGGGCAGCCGGCGCCAGATCTCGGGCCAGTCCCCCGGATCCCCGCCGAGGAGCAGGCCGACCGCCGCGTCCGGGACTCCGGGATGGCCCAGCACGCAGGCGAGCGTGTGCGTCGTGTACGAGAAGACATCCTCGCCGATGCAGAAGCCTTCCCCGTCGAGCGCGAGCAGGCGCGGCGCGGCCTCGCGCACTCGAGCCATCCAGCGCGGCTCGCCCAGCAGCCAGGCGCTGGAGCGCAGGTCGAACCAGCCCAACTCCTCGTCGCTGCGCAAGGCCGTCGTCTGCCCGGGCAACTCCCCGGCCAGGCGCGCGCAGATCTCCGCGAAGGCCTCGTCGCCCTCTCCCGCGCCGCCGCCGCCCTCTCCCGCGCCTCCGCCGGCCACGACCGTGAGCGAGTCGGCGCCGAAGAGCCGGCTCAGGGTCGCCGGGACCTCCGCGCGGTGCAATCGGCGGCAGATGTCGAAGTCGGGATCGACCTCGAGCGAGATCGGGGTCGCCTGGAGGAGGCGCGTCTCCTCGTGCGCGGGTCCGCTCAGCTTGACGACCCAGCTCTCGGCGGTGCGATCCGGGAAGCTGGCCCGCACCGGCACGGCGAGATCGTAGAGCGGCTCGCTCTGGGTCAACCGATAGCGCAGCTCGACGCCGCCCGTGCGGGAGAACGAGAGATCGACCTCCTCCAGCGTCAGCAGCGGCGCGCCGGGCCTCTCGATCCACTGCGCCCGGAAGGCCTCGGGGTCGAACTCCCCCCCGGCGGCGAGCGCCGCGAGCAGATCGTCCCAGGTCGCTCCGCGGAAGAGGTGCCGCTCGTAGAAGTCCCGCAGTCCGGCCCGGAAGGCCTCGTCGCCCAGCCTGCGGCGCAGCATGTGGAAGAGCATCATCGACTTGCCGTAGCCGATCGCCGCCGAGGCGGCGTCGTGCCGCTCGCGGAACTCGGTCAAGGGGAAGTCGCGCCCGTGGCGGACGTAGTCCAGGTAGCCCTGCAGCTGATTGCGGCGATACTCGCGCGCGGCCGCCTCGCTCTCCCGCTCCTTGTACAGGTAGTCGGCGCCGTAGACGGTCAGCCCCTCGCACCAGTTGCCCTCGGCGGTGTCGACATAGACGCCGTTGCCCCACCAGTTGTGGAGGATCTCGTGCCCGTAGGAGGTCTTGACGATGAAGGGCAGCCGCAGGACGCGATCGCCGAGCAGCGTGAACGAGGGCATGCCGTAGCCCGTCTGCCAGAAGTTCTCGACCAGCGCGAACTTGGGGAATGGATAGGGGCCGATGAGGTCGTCGTAGAGGTCGAGATACTCCCCGGTGGCCGCGAGGTAGGTGCGGCAGAGTTCCTCGTCGTCGCGTCCGTAGGTGAAGGTCTGGATGGCGATCCCCCGATGGTCGGCTTCGCGCAGCGTGTAGGGCCCGGCGACGAGATAGATCTCATCCATGGGCTCGGGCGAGTCCCAGGTCATGCGCCGCAGCCCGGCGCCCGGCGGATCCCAGGCGGCGCTGGCGGCACCGGCGGCGTCGCGCGCGCCGGGCGGCTCCGCGGCGCGATCCCCGGCCCCGGACGGATCGGCGGCGTCATCCCCGGCGCGAGGCGAGCCGGCAGTCCGTTCGCCGTTCGGGCCCTCGACCATGCGCCCCTGCGACACCGCCATCCAGCCCGCGGGCAGGTCGACGGAAAGGCTGAAGGGGGAGGGGGGATCGAAGCGCCGCGGGTACCAGAGCGAGTAGCCGGAGAGATAGGCGCCGCGCGGATCGATCAGCCCGCGCGTCGTCTCGAAGCCGCGCTGGTAGTTCTCGCGCGGCGGGCGCAGCGAGTCGTAGAGGGTGCCCGACCAGGCGAGTTCGATCCACAGGGACTCCGGCCAGGCGGCCCGGGTCTCGAGGAGGAGGTCGATCTGGGAGGCGTGGTCGTACTCGGCCAGCCCGGGATACTCCGGGTCGGGCCAGAAGTCGCGCGGCTCCCAGCGGGCGCGCCTCTCCCAGCGCAGCGG
>VGIY01000268.1 GCA_016867695.1 Candidatus Eiseniibacteriota bacterium
ACGGGCCTCGGACTGCGAATCATCCGCCGCATGATCGAGCTGATGGGCGGCCAGCTCGGCGTCACCAGCGCGGTCGGCCGCGGCTCCTGCTTCTACTTCGACATCCCCTTCCGGCTCGCCGTCGAGCGCCAGAAGTCGGAGGAGAGCGCTCCCCCGCAAGCCTAGCGCGGCCGCGACGGCGCGCGTCGCCTCGCCTCGGGCGCGGCCGCGGCGACTCTCGCGCGTCCGATCCCCCGGATCCCGACGGCGCCTCTCGCCCCCTTCCGGGAGCTCGGCTGCCCACGGCTGCGGCCAAGTTGCCCCTTGAGGCCCGTGCCCCTAAGATCCCCTCTGCCGGACGGTCGTCACCCCTCTCGTGGCGGAACCGTGCCACCGGCAGAGGGTCTACGGGCGGAGCGGCGCGCGGGAGAGAGGCGGCAGTCCGTGCGGTCCCGCGCGGAGCCCGGGCGCCTGGACGCGTCCGAGCGCCTGGACGCACCGCTCCGCGCGGGCTCGGACAGCGCCCCGAAGAGGCCGGAAGCGAGGGACGAGGATGGCGCCTGGCGACGCGAGCGCTCCCGCCCGGCCCGGCCCGGGGTTGCGCCGGGGACAGTGGCCCGTCCTCGGGATGACCTGCGCGGGCTGCGCCGCGGCGGTCGAGCGGGCGCTGGCGGGCAGGGTCGCGGGCGTGGAGGCGGCGAGCGTCAACCTGGCGGCCGAGACGGTCACCGTCGACTACGATCCATCCCGAGCGGCGCCCGAGGATCTGGCCGCCGCCGTGGCCGCCGCGGGATACGAGCTGGTCCTGGGCGCGGGCGCGGGTGAAGGGGACGAGCCGGCGGCGCCCTCGCGCGCGGAGATCGAAGCCGCGCGCGCCCGCGAGGCGGCGGACCAGCGCCGGCGCTTCCTGGTCGGGCTCCTCTGCACGCTTCCCCTGGCGGCCCTGAGCATGGCCCGCGACTTCGGGCTGCTCGGCGCGCACGCGGCCGCGGCAGGGCCCGGCGCGCCGGGTTCGGGAATCGGCTGGCCCCCCGGCTTCGACGCGCACGGCCTCGGATTCAACCTGCTCCTTCTCGCGCTCGCCTCACCGGTCCAGTTCTACACCGGCTGGCCGTTCTATCGCGGCGCCTGGCGGAGCCTCCGCGGAGGGGGCGCGGGCATGGACCTGCTCGTCGCCCTCGGCTCGACGGCCGCCTACGCCTATTCCCTCGCCGTGCTCGTCGCTCCTCGTCTCGGACCCCACGTCTACTTCGAGACCGGCGCGATGATCATCACGCTCATCCGTCTCGGCAAGCTCCTCGAGTCCCGGGCGCGCGGTCGGGCCTCGGCGGCCATCGAGGAGCTCATGGAGCTGGCGCCGGAGACGGCTCATCGCCTGGGTCCAGGCGAGCGAACCGAGGATGTCCCGGTCGACCTGGTGCGCGCGGGAGACCTGCTGGCGGTGCGGCCGGGCGAGCGCGTGCCGGTGGACGGCGTCGTCGTCCGCGGCGCCTCGGTGGTGGACGAGAGCATGCTGACCGGCGAGAGCCTGCCGGCGGACAAGGGCCCCGGCGACGCGGTGACCGGCGCGACGATCAACCTCCAGGGCCTGCTCACGGTGCGGGCGACGGCGGTCGGCGCCTCGACGGCGCTGGCCCGCATCGTGAGCCTCGTGCGCGAGGCTCAGGGGAGCCGCGCGCCGATCCAGCAGCTCGCCGATCGCGTCTCCGCCTTCTTCGTGCCCATCGTGCTGGCGATCGCCGCCGGGACCTTCCTCGCCTGGACGGTCGCCGGCGGCGGCCTCGCCGCCGCCCTGATCCGCGCCGTGGCCGTGCTCGTGATCGCCTGCCCCTGCGCGCTGGGGCTGGCCACGCCGACGGCAATCATGGTCGGCATCGGGCGCGGGGCACGAGCGGGGATCCTGCTGCGGGGCGGAGAGGCGCTGGAGGCGGCGCACCGGGCGACCACGCTGCTCTTCGACAAGACCGGCACGCTGACCGAAGGGGTGCCCGTGCTGACCGACTGGCTGGCCTTCTCCCCCGGCGAGAGGATCGAGGGCGGCGCGGGCGACCTCCCCCGGGTCGGCCCGGGAGCCGGGTGGCTGCTCGCGCTGGCCGCGGCGGCCGAGGCGAGTTCCTCGCACCCGATCGCCCGCGCGGTGGTGGCGGCGGCGCACGATCGGGGCATCGAGCCGCCGCCGGTGAGCGAGGCCTCGGCGACGGCGGGCGTGGGCGTGGCGGCGATGGTCGGGGGCACGAAGGTCGAGATCGGGCGGCGGGAGATGATGCCCGGCACGATCCCGCCCGCCATGGACGCTCACGCCGAGCGGCTCGCCGGCGAGGGCAAGTCGATCGTCTGGATGGCTGTCGGCGGTGAGCCGGTCGGATTGCTGGCCGTGTCCGAGCGCGAGCGCCCCGGCGCCCGGGAGGCGGTGGCGGAGTTGACGGATCTCGGCCTCTCCGTCGGCATGGTCACCGGCGACTCCCCGGTCGCGGCCCGGGCTGTGGCGGAACGCCTGGGCATCGAGCGGGTGGTCGCCGGCGTGCTGCCGCAGGACAAGGAGCGGGTCGTCCTCGAGGCGCAGTCGCGTGGCGAGCGCGTGGCCATGGTCGGCGACGGGATCAACGACGCGCCGGCGCTGGCTCGGGCCGACGTCGGCCTGGCCATGGGCGGCGGCACGGATGTGGCGCTGGAGGCGTCCGGAATCGCGCTGCTGCGATCCGACCTGGCCGGCGTCCCCGCGGCGATCCGCCTGGCCCGGGCGACGATGCGCACGATCCGCATGAATCTCTTCTGGGCCTTCTTCTACAACGTCGCGCTGATCCCGGTCGCCGCGGGCGCTCTGCACGGACTAGGCGCCCTTCCGGGGGCGATCCGCGACCTGCATCCCGCCCTGGCGGCGGCGGCCATGACGCTCTCCAGCCTGACCGTCGTCGGCAACAGCCTGAGGCTGAAGCGCATCCGCCTCTGACCCGGCCCGCTCGCCGCAGCGTTCGCCCCGAATCGCCACCCGAGCACCCGCCACGCATCCCGGCCCAGACTGCCCGCCGCGCCCAGGCGGCCGCGCTCGCCCGCCGCGCCGCCGGCCGCCCCGATTCGCCTCATCATCGCCGTCGGCCGGGAGGATGGGTCTACTGGTGTTTCCTGCACCCCGGCCTACCGGGGACGGGGGAGCGCCGAACGAGAGTTGCCCGCGGCCGGTGGACCGGCCGCGCAAGTCGAGCAGGGCCGATCAGCGGGGGATTCCAATGGCTAAGATGCGGACTGGATGCAACGGCAAGCGCCGGCGGGCGCCGATCGAGGGCGGCGCGCGGGCTTCGCGCAGGATCTTCGCCCTCGCCGTCTCCGTCCTGCTGGCGTGCGCCGCGACGGCGCTCGCGCCGGCGTTCGGGGGGGCGGCTGGTTCGGCCGTACCCGAGGAGATGAGCTTCCAGGGCTACCTGACGGTCGACGGCGTGCCGCTGGAGGGCACGGCCCTCGTCGGCTTCGCCATCTACGCGGCCGAGACCGGCGGCGCCGCGCTCTGGACACAGGCCGAGAGCGAGATCGAGGTGGCCGAGGGTCTCTACACGGCCGTTCTCCGCTCCCTGGGCGGCCTTTCCTTCGACGCCGCCTGCTGGCTCGAGGTGACCGTCGACGGCGAGCCGCTCGCGCCCCGCTATCCGCTGCTCAGCGTCCCCTACGCGCTGCGCGCCTCCCTGGCCGAGCGCGTGGCGCCAGGCGGCGTGGACGGGGCGGCCGTGCTCGACGGCAGCCTGACCGCCGCCGACATCGCCACGCCCATCGTCAGCAGCATCTCCGGCGTCACCCACCACGGCGGCGACATCGCGCTCGTCGCCGGCGACAACGTCACGATCGTTCCCGACGCCGCGGGCCAGACGATCACGATCTCGGCCGCGGACGGCGCGGGCGGGGACGTGACCGACGTCATCGGCGGCGCCGGGCTGACGGCGATCGATTCGCAGGGCCCCCGCGTCACGCTGGCCGTGGGCGCGGGACCGGGCATCGCTGTCAGCGCCGAGGCCGTGGGGCTGGCCGCCCCCTACCTCGCCGGCTCCGCCTTCGACGCCCGCTTCGTCAACGAGAACCAGGCCGGCTCGATCACGACGGCGATGATCGTCCCCAACATCGTCAGCAGCATCAGCGGCGTGACCAACGACGGGGGCAACATCACGCTGCGCGCCGGCGAGAACGTGGCCATCGCGCCTGACAACACGACCAACACGATCACGATCTCCGCCTCTCACGACGGGG
>VGIY01000269.1 GCA_016867695.1 Candidatus Eiseniibacteriota bacterium
CCCCCGCCGCGAAGGCGACCAGGGAGGCGATCCGCTCGTCGGCGACGCCCTCGCCCTGGAGGATGCGGCGGCCGGGCAGGAAGGTCAGCTCCACGAGGAAGCCCATGCCCGCGACGACGCCGCCCGCGCGCTGGACGAGACGGGCCGCCGCGGCCGCGGTTCCCCCGGTGGCCAGCAGGTCGTCGACGATCAGCACGCGCGCTCCGGGCGGGACGGCGTCGGCGTGGATCTCGATCGCGTCGCGGCCGTACTCCTTGTCGAAGGACTCGCGCAGCGCCTTCCAGGGCAGCTTTCCCGGCTTGCGGAAGGGGAAGAAAGGCTTGCCGTAGGTGTGGGCGATCGGGGCGCCGAGGATGAGCCCGCGCGCCTCGATGCCGCCGACGAAGTCGAAGCTCTCGGGATGCTGCGCCGCGCAGAGCGCGGCGATCACCCGGTGCATGAGGGCGGGATCCTGGAAGACGGGCGTCACGTCCTTGAAGGCGATCCCCGGCTTGGGAAAGTCGGGGATCGTGCGAATGCGCTGCTTCAGGATGGCGGTCAGTTCCATGGTCGTTTGCCCGACTTCTCCGCCAGGCGCTCGGCGCCCTGCTCCTCCGCCTCGAGCCACTCGCGCAGCCGTCTCAGGGCGCGCTTCTCGATCTGCCGGACGCGCTCGCGGCTGACGCCCAGCTCGCCCCCCACGCGGGTGAGGCTGCACGCCTGACCGTCGATGAAACCATAGCGGATGCGCAGGACCAAGACCTCTTTTTCGGAGAGCCGCTGCATGAGCGCCTCGAGGTGCGCGTTCTCCAGCTGCCGGAAGATCGTCTGCTCGAGCGACAGCTTGTCGGGCGTCCGCTCGATCAGCGTCAGCTGCGAGCTGGCGTTCCCGGCCGCCTCCTCGTCGAGCGAGCGGATGCCCTGCAGCAGGGCGAGCACGCGCCGCCCGCGGCGCGGCCCGAACCCGGCCGCCCGGCAGACCTCCGCCGAGTCGGGGCGCCGCTCGAGATCGAGGCTCAGCCGCCGCTCGGCCTCGATGTACTGGTGGAGGGCGCGCATCACGTGCAGCGGGATGCGCAGCGTGCGCGACTGCTCGGCGACGCCGTTGGCGATCGCCTGGCGGATCCACCAGGCGGCGTAGGTCGAGAAGCGGAAGCCCCTCTCCGGGTCGAAGCGCTCGACGGCGGTGATCAGCCCGAGGTTGCCCTCCTCGATCAGGTCCTCGAGCGGGACGCCGCGCCCCGTGTAGCGCCGGGCGATGCTGATGACCAGCCGCAGGTTGCAGAGGATCATCCGCTCGCGCGCCTGGGCGTCGCCATCGCGGGCGCGGCGGGCGACGCGCCGCTCCTCTTCCGGGGTGAGGAGGCCGTGACGGGCGAGGTCGCGGAAGTAGAGCGAGAGGGCGTCGAGCCGGGGCTCCTGGCGCGCCTGCGGGGCGGCCTCCGGTTCGCGGATGGCGATGCCCAGCGTGCGCGTGAGGTCGAGAAAGAGCGAGAACTCCGCGGCGTCGGGGGTCGTGGCGAAGAGCGTCTTCTCGATCTCCGCGGCGGAGAGGAAGCCGTCGCGCTTCCCCTTCTCGAGCAGTTCGGTGAGGCTCGCGACCCGGCGCTCCCGCGCCGGAGTCGCCAGGGGCGCGCGCCTGCGGGCAGAGGTCTTCGTCGGCGTGAACATAAGTCCCCCCTTCCAAGAAGGGGGGACCTCTTGACGGCTAAGGAGAGTGGTCGGGGCGACTGGATTTGAACCAGCGACCCCCTAGTCCCGAACCAGGTGCGCTACCGAACTGCGCTACGCCCCGACCCATCCCTATGTCCACCCTCTAGTCTCCACCCCGGCCCCCGGCGGGTCAAGGCCCTTTCTCTCCCCCTGCTTCCGGCTCCCCCCCCGCTGCTGCACACCACGCGGGGGCGCTTCCGGTTCCGGCGGCCGCTCGAGGAGAGGGGATGGCGCCGGCCGGCGGGCTTGCGGGGGGCGTCAGGCAGAGCGCGGCGTCGGGCGGGCCCGGAGCGGGAGGCGCTACCCCGGGGCGTCCGGGCGGTCACTCCCGCCACCCCTCCTCCCCGATCAGCGGCACGAAGACGCAGGCCACCGACTCGCTCTCCACGGCGGACCCGCCGCGGCGGGTGACGATGCGCAGGACCTGCGCGTCGCGCGAGCCGGTGGGGATGACCAGGCGGCCGCCCTCGGCGAGCTGGCCGAACAGGGCGGGCGGGATGCGCGGCGACCCGGCGGCGACGAGGATGCCCTGGTAGGGCGCGTGCGTGTGCCAGCCGGTGGATCCGTCCCCCACCCGCTGGACCACGTTCGTGATCCCCAGCCGCGCCAGGACCTCGCGGCTGCGCTCGACCAGCGCCGGGATGCGCTCGATGGTGAAGACGCTGCGCGCCAGGCGGCTGAGGACGGCGGCCTGGTAGCCCGAGCCGGTGCCGACCTCCAGCAGGCGGTCGCCCGGTTCGGGGCGCAGCGCCTCGGTCATCAGGGCGACCATGTAGGGCTGCGAAATCGTCTGCCCGTGGCCGATCGGCAGCGGCCTGTCGCTGTAGGCCTCCGGGGCCAGCGCCGGGTCGACGAAGGCGTGGCGGGGGACGGCGGCCAGCGCCTCGAGCACGCGCTCGTCGCGGATCCCGCGCGCGCGAAGCTGCGTCGCCACCATGCGGGCGCGCGCCTGGGGATAGTCGGGCCCGGCGCGCTCCCCGGGAGGGCCCGAGGGGTCGGGCCTCACGCCTCGGCCCCCGGAGCGCCGCCGCCGCGCAGGCCCGCCAGTTCCTCCTCCCAGGCGCGCAGCGGGGCGAGCGTCTCGTGCGAGGTCCAGTCGATGCGCAGCGGGGTGATCGAGACGAAGCCCTCGGCGACGGCCCAGAAGTCGCTGGCCTCGTCGTGCTCCCAGATGGGCGGGTCGCCGCCGATCCAGTAGTAGCCCCGCCCGCGCGGGTCGGTCATGGCGATGATCTCGTCGCGGTAGATGCGCTTGCCCAGATGCGTCACGCGCGCGCCGCGCAGCCGCTCGAGCGGCAGGTCGGGGAGGTTGACGTTGATCAGCGTCTCGGCCGGCAGCGCGTTGCGGGCGACGAGCGGGACGATGCTCCGCGCGGCCCGGGCGGAGTCGGCCAGGTGCTCGGGCCGCCAGGCGGCGTTGGAGAAGGCGATGGCCGGCAGCCCCAGCAGGCGCCCCTCGATGGCCGCCGCCACCGTGCCGCTGTAGGTGACGTCGTCGCCCATGTTGGGGCCATGGTTGATCCCGGAGACGACCATCTCGGGGCGGGGCTCGAGCACGCCGGCGATCCCGCGCACGGCGAGAAGAACGCAGTCGGTGGGCGTGCCGGAGACGGAGAAGACCCTCTCCTCGAGCTGCTGGACGCGCAGCGGATCGTTGAGCGTCAGCGAGTGGCTCGTCGCGCTCTGCTCGCGCTCCGGGGCGACGACCCAGACCTCGCCGAGGTCGGCGAGCGCCTCGCGCATCACCGCCAGCCCTCGGGCGCGCACCCCGTCGTCATTGGTGAGGAGGATTCTCATGGGGAGCATCATCCGATCCGGGGCGCAACGCCGAGCGCCGGCCGCGAGGGGGAGATGCGGCCGGACGCGAAGCCGGCGTCCGAGGAAAAGTGGTCGGGGCGACTGGATTTGAACCAGCGACCCCTTGCCCCCCATGCAAGTGCGCTACCGGACTGCGCTACGCCCCGACCCGCGGAAGATCCCTTCCGGCCCAACGATGCTAGCAATCAAGCCATCGGGCCGACAAGGGCAATTGTTGAGCCCTCAGGCGCGGCCGGCGGGGCCGCCCGGAGGCGCCTTGAGCAGCGCGGCGATTTCGGCGAGTTCGCGGCGGACCTCGCGCAGCAGCGGGGCGGCGGCGGCCGACGGAGCGGCGACGGCGACCTCGGCGGTCCCCGGCTCATCCCCCTCTCCCCGGCGCTCGGCCGCCAGCTTGCGGCGTGCCCCGGCGATCGTGAACCCCCGCTCGTGGAGCAGGCCGCGGATCTCCCGCAGGAGGTCGATGTCCTTCGGCTGGTACATGCGCGCCCCGGCGCGGTTCTTGCGCGGCCGGAGCATGGCGAACTGCGTCTCCCAGTAGCGCAGCACATGGGGCTTGATGTCGAGCAGTTCGCTGACCTCGCGGATCGAACGATACGGCTTCTCCGGGGCTTCGTTCATGGCGCCACCCCTCAGAACTCCGCGCGCAGCGGCCGGCTCATGAGCTCGAGCACGGCCCGGCGCGGATCCAGGCCCT
>VGIY01000270.1 GCA_016867695.1 Candidatus Eiseniibacteriota bacterium
GATCGGCCTGCTGGTGATGATCTACGCCGGCCGTTCGCTGACGCTCGAGGTGCCCCGCAGGAAGGTCTTCGTCTCGCCGGCGATGCTCATGCTGCTCGCCGGGCTGGTGGGCATGACGGTCACGGCCGACGCCTTCAACCTCTACGTCTTTCTCGAGATCGCCTCGCTCGCCGCCTACGCGCTCCTGTCGGTCGGCGACCGCCCCGCGCCGCTCGCGGCGCTGCGCTACCTGATCATCGGCTCGGTCGCCGGCTCCTTCTATCTGCTCGGCGTCGGCTTCCTCTACTTCGCCACCGGCACGCTGAACATGGCCGACCTGGCGGCGCGGCTGCCCGAGCTCTACCACACGCGGGCGGTGATCGCCGGCGCGGTGCTGATCATCGCCGGCCTCGGCCTGAAGATGGCCCTCTTCCCGCTGCACCTCTGGCTGCCGGATGTCTACACCTTCGGCGCCTCGTCGGTGACCGGGTTGATCGCCCCGCTGATGACCAAGGTCGCCGCCTACGCCCTGATCCGCCTGGTCATCGGCGTGTTCAGCCCCGCCTTCTTCACCGAGACGCTCCCGTTCGCCCCGGTCATCGCCTGGATGGCCGCGGGGGGGATCGTCTTCGGCTCGGCGATGGCCGTGGCGCAGACGGATGTGCGCCGGATGCTCGCCTATTCGAGCGTCAGCCAGATCGCCTTCATCGCCCTCGGGCTCGGCCTGGCCAACAAGCTGGCGCTGATCGGCGGCCTGCTGCACATCCTCAACCACGCGGTGATGAAGGCCTGCCTGTTCCTCGCGGTGGGGGGCGTGCGCGCGCGCACGGGACTGGTCGACGTCAGGCGCTGGCGCGGCCTGGGCTGGCGCGCGCCCTGGACGATGGCGGCCTTCACCGTGGCGGCGCTGGCCATGATCGGGGTGCCGCCGACGGCGGGCTTCTTCAGCAAGTGGTACCTGCTGCTGGGCAGCGTCGCCGCCGGCGCGTGGGTCTTCGTCGTCGTCATCGTCGCCAGCTCGGTGCTGACGGCGATCTACTTCTTCAAGGTCATCGAGCTCGTCTACGACGACCCGCCCGGCAAGGACAAGGGGGAGCAGGCGCCGGGCCCCGAGCCCGAGGTGCTGGCGGCGGGCGATCCGCCGGCGTCGATGCTGCTGCCCATCCTCGCCCTGGCCGTCCTCGTGCTCCTGGCCGGGGTCTTCAACGCCTGGATCGTCACCCACCTGCTCGAGCCGGCCGTGCGGCCGCTGGCGAGTTGAGGGACCGCTAGCCATGGATGCTGTCCTGTCGCTGCGCCCGCTCCTGGCGATCCTCGTCTCTCTCGGCGCGGCGGTCCTGATCATCGCCTGCGGCAGGCGGCCGAACCTGCGCGAGGGGTGGACCCTGCTGGCCTCGCTGCTCAAGTTCGGGCTGGTCGCCTCGATGGTGCCCTGGGTCCTCCAGGGCCGCAGCGTCGAGTGGGCCCTGCCGGCCCTGGCGCCGGGAGTGGCGCTGGCCCTGCGCGTCGATGCGGCCGGGCTGCTGTTCGCGCTGTCGGCGTCGTTCCTCTGGATCCTGACCTCGTTCTACTCGATCGGCTACATGCGCGGGGCGCACGAGCGCCACCAGACGCGCTTCTTCGCGCTGCTGGCGCTGTGCCTCTCGGCGACGATGGGCATCGCCTTCGCCGCCAATCTACTCACCTTCTTCCTGTTCTACGAGATCCTCTCCTTCGCCACCTACTTCCTGGTCGTTCACAAGGGGACCGCCAAGGCGATCTCCTCGGGCCGCAAGTACCTGGCCTTCGCGCTGCTCGGCGGGCTGTCGCTGCTGGTGGCGGTCGTCTGGACCGCCGTGCTCCAGCAGGGCGCCATCGACTTCCGGCCGGGGGGCTTCCTCGACGCGGCGATCGGCAGGGGGACGCTGCAGGCGCTCTTCGCGCTCTTCGCCCTGGGCTTCGGGGTGAAGGCGGGCGTCATGCCGCTCCACTCCTGGCTGCCCGCGGCGATGGTCGCGCCGACGCCGGTGAGCGCTCTGCTGCACGCGGTCGCCGTCGTCAAGGCGGGCGTCTTCGGCTTCGTGCGCCTGATCGGCTTCATCTTCGGCCCGGAGCTGCTCCACCAGACGGGCCTCTTCATCATCCTCGCCTGGACGGCGGGCGCGACCATCGTCCTCGCCTCCCTGCTGGCGATGCGCCAGGACGACCTCAAGGCACGCCTGGCCTATTCGACGGTCGGCCACCTTTCCTACATCGTCCTCGCCACGGCGCTGCTGACGCCGACGGCGCTGCTGGGCGGGGCGTTCCACATCGTCACCCACGCGGCGATGAAGATCACCCTCTTCTTCTGCGCCGGCGCGATCTACGTGCACACCGGCCTGACCCGGGTGAGCCAGCTCGACGGCCTCGGCCGGCGCATGCCGGTGACGATGGGCGCCTTCGCGATCGGGGCGATCGGCCTCGCCGGGATCCCCGGCACCGCCGGGTTCGTCAGCAAGCTGCTCATCGCCCGGGGGACGCTGGAGGCTGGGCAGCCCGTCTTCCTGGGGATCCTGCTGCTGAGCGGACTGCTCAATGCCGGCTATCTCTTCCCCGTCGTCACGCGCGCCTTCTTCCGCGACGGCCCGGCGGCGGGCGGGAAGGGCTGCGACGAGGCGTCCTGGCTGATGGTCGGAGCGCTGGTCGTCACCGGGGGGCTGTCGCTGCTGCTCGGGCTCTACCCCGACGGCCTCTTCCACTTCTTCAGCGTCGCCGGCCGGGCCGCCGGCGCCATCGTCGCCGGAGGTGCGCCATGAGCCGTTTCCGGGCCCTGCTGCTCGGGTTGGCGCTGGTCGGCTCCGTGGTCCTGGGGTTCTTCGGGCCCGCCAAGGAGCCGCATCACGTCTGGGACTACAAGGGGTTCTTCGCCCTCTACGGCTTCGCCGGCTGCGCGCTGATCGTCTTCGCGTCGAAGGCGCTGGGCAAGCACATCCTGCAGCGCGGCGAGGACTACTACCGCCCGGCCGGCGCGCCACCCGAGGAGGCGCCGGAGGCGGACGGGGCGCATCCGCGGGGCGAAGGGGAGGAGCGCCACCGTGGCTGAGCTGCCCCCCTTCCTGCCGTTCTTCGCCGGCGCGCTGCTCCTGCCCATCCTGCCGCGGGGGCTGCGGGGCATCTTCTTCCTGGTGCCGCCCGCGCTGGCGATGTGGACGCTCTCCGGCATGCAGGACGGGAGTACGCTCTCCATCACGCTCCTCGGCTGGGAGCTGACGCCGCTGCGCGTCGATCGGCTCGCGCTTCTCTTCGGCTGGGTCTTCGCCATCGTGGCCTTCATCGGCGGCGTTTACGCGCTCCACCTGCGCTCCCTGGGCCAGCAGGTCGCGGCCTCGCTCTATGCCGGCAGCGCGCTCGGCGCCGTCTTCGCCGGCGACCTGATCACCCTGCTGGTCTTCTGGGAGATCATGGCCCTCGGATCGGCCTGGCTCGTCTGGTCGCGGAGGACGCCGGCGTCGCTCGCCGCGGGGATGCGCTACATCTACGTGCACCTCGCCGGAGGGGGCCTGCTCATGGCCGGCATCCTCCTCCACGCGGGCGACACCGGCTCGCTGGCCTTCACGGCCTTCGCCCAGCCCTCCCCGGCCGCCTGGCTCATCCTGCTCGGCTTCGGGATCAACGCCGCCATCCCTCCGCTGCACGCCTGGCTCCCCGACGCCTATCCCCAGGCGACCGTGACGGGCGCCGTCTTCATGAGCGCCTTCACGACCAAGACCGCCGTCTACGCCCTGGCGCGGGGCTTCGCCGGCTGGGAGCTGCTCGTGCCTTTCGGCGTGGCGATGACCCTCTACGGCGTGGTCTACGCCACCCTGGCCAACGACATCCGCCGCCTGCTCGCCTACCACATCGTCAGCCAGGTCGGCTACATGGTCGCGGGCGTCGGACTCGGTTCGCAGATGGGGATCAACGGCGCGACCGCGCATGCCTTCACGCACATCCTCTACAAGGGGCTCCTCTTCATGGGCGCCGGCGCCGTCCTCCACGCCACGGCGCGCAGCAAGCTCACCGAGCTCGGCGGCCTCGGGCGGTTCATGCCCTGGACGGTGGCGCTCTACCTGGTCGGCGCCTTCTCGATCTCCGGCTTCCCGCTCTTCAGCGGCTTCGTCAGCAAGGCGGTGACCGTGGACGCCGCGGCGAAGCTCGGCCGCGACGGCGTCGTCCTGCTCCTCCACCTCGCCTCGATCGGCACATTCCTGAGCACGACG
>VGIY01000271.1 GCA_016867695.1 Candidatus Eiseniibacteriota bacterium
CGCCCTGCTCTTCTCCGGCTCGCACGACTGCGTCACTCCGCCGGCGGATCACCAGATACCGATGTATCAGGCGCTCGCCGCCGACTGCCGGGCGCTGGTCAGCCTGACCGGCGGCAGCCACTGCCAGTTCGCCGAGCAGAGCACGATCTGCGAGCTGGGCGAAGGGGGGTGCACGCCCCCCTCGATCTCCCGCGGCGAGCAGCACGCGCTCACGCTGCAGCTGCTGCTCCCCTGGCTGCGCCACACGCTGAAGCAGGCGCCGGGCGCCTGGGGCGAGTTCCAGGCGCTGCTCGAGGGACTGGGCGGGATCACCTTCCTCCTGGACTGCGCTCCGGCGGCCATGGTCTTCGACCCCACCTCGCCGGGCCGGCCGGGGGCGACGGCGCCGCGCCTGCAGGCCGAGCTGTGGCCCAACCCGGCTGCGGGCCCGGTGGAGATCCGCTTCCGGCTCGCCGGGGAGGAGCGCTTGACCGTCGACGTGTGGAGCGTCGGCGGCCGCAGGGTGCGGACGCTCCTCGACGGCCGTGTCGCCGAGGGCGCGCAGCGCCTGGTCTGGGACGGCCTCGACGGGCAGGCGCGGCGCGTGCCGGCGGGGCTCTACTGGGTGCGCGTGCGGACGCCGCGGGACTCCGACGCGCGGCCGCTGCTCAAGATCCGCTGACCGTCTCTGAACGCCGGCGGCGAACCGGGCAGAACGATCGCGTCGGATCGTCGTCGGGGTTCACGTCGCCATCTCGTGCTCCCTCCCGCAGTGCGGGCAGCGGAGCGCGGGGCCCCTGAATTCCGGCGGCACCTTGAGCGTCGTACCGCAGACGCAGGGGATGAAGGCGAAGTTCTGAAGCCGCCAGAGGGCGTCGGTAGCCCCACGCACTCGGGCGCGGGGGTCCCCAGCCTCGGGCGCGGCCGCCCGCGCCTCGGCCACGCGGCCATCCTGGTGCGATCGGGGCACGACCCCGACGGCGCGCCCGGTCACCTTCCTGTAGGCCTCGTCGTAGTTCGTCAGCCCTGCCTGGCCCGCCATCGAGCGCAGGATCTTGATCCGCCGGGAGAGCGGCGGGTGCGTGGAGGTCAGGTCGGCCAGGCCGGCGCGCGTCACGCTGAGCGGATTGACGATGTAGAGCGGGGCGGTGACCTCGTTGGCCGCGGCCAGGCGCCGCGGGGAGAGGCTGATCTTCTCCAGCGCGGAGGCGAGCCCCGCGGGATAGCGGGTGAAGAGCGCCGCGCAGCCGTCGGCTACGTACTCGCGCCGCCGCGAGGAGGCGAAGTAGAGCAGGCGGGCGATCAACGGCGCGAGGATCATCAGCAGCAGCGCGATGGCCGCGAGAAGCAGCGCAGCCTGGCCCCCGCCGGCCGAGGAGGTGCGCCGGCGTCCGCCGCCGCGGAAGAGGAACAGGCGCCGACCCATCGACGCCAGGATGCCGATCGTGCCGACCATGACGATCAGCGTCGTCATGTAGAGGACGTCGCGGTTCTTGATGTGGGCCAGCTCATGGGCGATCACGCCCTGCAGCTCGTCGCGGTCGAGCCGCTCGAGAAGGCCGCTGGTCACGGCCACGGCGGCGCGGCGCGGGTCGCGCCCCGTGGCGAAGGCGTTGGGCGCGGGATCGTCGATGATGTAGACCGACGGCATCGCCGGCAGGCCGGCGGCGATGGTCATCTCCTCGACGACGTTGTAGAGGACCGGATGGTGCCGCTTCTCGATCGGGCGCGCGCGGGCGATCGAGAGCAGCATGCTGTCGCCCGCCGAGACGGTGATCAGCCAGAGCACGCCCCAGACGGCGAGGGCGATGGCCAGTCCCGCTCCCCCCTGGCCCTCGAGGAACGAATCGCCGAGCAGGTAGCCCATGGCGGCCAGCAGGAGCGCCATGCCGATCACGATCAGCCGGGAGCGCCGCTGATTGGCTCGAACCAGTTCCCACATGGTGCTTCCGCCCGCCTGCGCCCGACCCCGGGCCCGCCCGGGGGTTCGCCCAGGGGCGGAACGGCCCCGCCCGCCCTAGAAGGCGACCTTGGGCGCGTCCCGCTGGGCCGCCTCCTCGACCTCGAAGAAGGTTCCCGTCCGGAAGTTGAACACCTGCGCGAAGACGTTGGAGGGGAACATCTGGACTAGATTGTTCAGGCGCATGACTGCGTCGTTGAAGTACTGGCGCGCGAAGCCGATCTTGTTCTCCGTCGAGGCCAGCTCCTCCTGCAGGGCGAGGAAGTTCTGGTTGGCCTTCAGATCGGGGTAGGCCTCGGCCACGGCGAACAGCGAGCGCAGCGTCTGGCTGAGGGCGTTCTCGGCCTGCGCCTTGCGCGCCAGATCGTCGGCCGAGACCGAGATCGCCTGCTGGCGGGCCTTGACCACCGCCTCCAGCGTTCCCCGCTCGTGCTGGGCGTAGCCCTTGACGGTCTCGACCAGATTGGGAATCAGGTCGTAGCGTCGTTTGAGCTGGACGTCGATCTGGGACCAGGCGTTCTGCATGTCGTTGCGCGTGCGGACGAGCTTGTTGTAGATGCCGATCGCCCAGACGATGAGCAGGAACAACAGGCCCAGGAGGACCAAGAGGACGACCATCGCCACCTCCTATGCGCGCTCCGCCGGAGGCGTCGGCGCGCGGAAGACCTCGCCCAGAAAGCCCGCCACGTCACGGGCGGGACCCTCGCCGGGCAGCCGGGGGAGCGCTTGCACGAACGCGCCCAGCTCGCCGCGATCGAACCAGATGCCGTGCCCCGACGCGCAGAAGTCGAGCAGAACGGGGGGCTCCTGCGCCAGCGCCCGCTCCTCCATGCGCCGAGCGCAGCGCGGGCAGCGCCGCTGCGCCGCCTCGGGGGCCGAGCCCGCCGGAGGGGAGAAAGCGAGGCCCGCCTCTCGCCCGGTGGCGACCGCCAACAGCTCGATCTCGCCGGCGTCGAACCAGAGGCCGCCGCAGCCGGCGCACCAGTCCACCTCGATCCCCTCGCGCTCGACGACGACGAGCGGCTCTCGGCATGCGGGGCACTTCACGGGACGACCTCCGACGCAGGTACGGGCAGTGTAGCAAGGGGTTGCGGGAATGCAACACCGCCGCCCGGGCCGATCCCGGTGGGGGGCCGGCCCGGGGGCCGACGGACGGTCAGCGGACGACCAGCAAGGGGGCGACCGACGCGCCGGCCGGCGTGGTCAGGCGCAGGAAGTAGGCACCGCTGCGAAGGGACGCGGGCGCTCCGCTCCAGGCATGCTCCTGGATCCCTCCCGCCAGCGGCCCCCGGATCAGCCGCTCGACCAGGCGCCCTTCAGCGTCCAGGAGGTCCAGCGCGACCGCCCGCGGCGGGCCCGCCTCCGCGAGCCGCAGCGACACGCGCAGCGGCCCTCCCGCGGGGGCATAGGGGTGGGGGTGGACGCGGGCGATGCCCTCCCGCCCGGCCGGCGGACCGTCCGCCGGAGGCGGCGCGTGGCTCGCCCGGAGCAGGCGCGCCGTCTGGTGGACTTCACGGTCGCCGTCGGTGCGCTGCAGGAAGGCGATGCCGTCGAGGGCCTGCGCGTCCGCGACGCCGTCGAGGGGCAGCGCGACCTGGATCGTGACCATGTCGCCCGGCTCGGCGAGGACGACCGGGGCTTCGTGGGCGGCGCGCACGACGTGCTGATAGAGCTGGCCGCCGACGGCGACCTCGTTCTCCAGGAGCAGCAGAAAGGCCCGCGTCACGCCCAGCGGCGCGGGTTCCTCCAGCAGGAAGGTCGCCGAGAGCAGCGCCGTGTTCGCCTCCTCGTCCAGGGCGTGCAGCCCGGTGATCCGCACGGGGCTCACGGCGCTCTGCTGCAGGCGCTGCTCGATGCCGCCGCGGTAGGTCTGCACCGATCCCTGACAGGAAGAGGCGCCGAGGTAGAAGCGCGTGCCGTCGAGAATGACCAGCGGCAGACCCCCCAGGCCGTAGAACTCGTTCTTTCGCGCCTCGGTCCAGGGGGTCGCCAGGGCGTCCTGCCAGTGCAGCTCGGCGACGATGAGCTGATCGGGATACTCCCCGAGGAGCTGCTCGAGCGCGCAGCGCGCGTGGGGGCAGTAGGGGCACCAGGTGGCGGTGAAGTCCTCGGCCAGGATCACGCGCGGGGCGCCCGCGCGCGCGGGGGCGGCCGCGCCGAGAAGCAGCGCCAGCGCCGCGGCCGGGAACAGCGTCGCGAGCCAGGCCACCGGGGACAGGGTCCGGAGCGCCGGAGCGGCGCGGCGGGGACTCGGCA
>VGIY01000272.1 GCA_016867695.1 Candidatus Eiseniibacteriota bacterium
CCTCCTCCAGCCCCCGGGTTACCTCGGTGATGTGCATCGTCCGTGCCTTGAACTCCTTGAGCGCGTGCTCCACGGCCGCCTCGGGCTTCGCGTCGTTGCCGCAGGTGAAGATGTCAAGGGCAACGTATCCGTACTCAGGCCATGTGTGGACGGAGAGGTGTGACTCGGAGATGACGACCACGCCGGAGACGCCGTTGGGGTTGAACCGGTGGAAGGAGATTGACCAGACGGTGACCTTCGCGACCTCGGCCGCGCGTACCAGGATCTGCTCAACGGTCTCGACCTTCCCGATTATCTCGGGATTGCACCCCGAGGCCTCAACGATGTAGTGGTGCCCGACCGGATCCATCCTCCACCTCCTCCCGTACACCCTGTCCGACTACGTATGCACCAGCACCTACAGGCGCATCTTGGGATCGAGCGCGTCCCTGATTCCGTCCCCGAGGAGGTTGAACCCCAGCACGGTCGTCATTATCGCAAGCCCCGGGAACGTCACGGCGTGCGGTGCCAGTCGCAGGTACTGCCGCGCCCCGCTGAGCATCGCCCCCCATTCGGCGGTCGGCGGCTGAGCTCCCAACCCAAGGAACCCGAGCGCGGCGGCTGTCAGGATGGCCGAGGCAACCTGAAGGGTGGACTGCACGATCACCACCGCAAGCGTGTTGGGAAGGATGTGCCTGAAGACGATCCGGCCCACACCGGCGCCCATGGCCCTTGCCGCCTCGACGAACTCCTGAGCTCGAAGCGAGAGCGTCTGTCCCCGCACCAGACGTGCATAGACCGGTATTGACACGATTCCGATGGCGATCATCGCCTGCGGGAGTCCGACGCCTAGAACGGCCACTATGACAATGGCAAGCAGCACGCCCGGGAATGCCAGCATCACATCCACGACACGCTGCGTCAGGAGGTCGGGCAGGCCGCCGTAGTAGCCTGACAGGGCGCCGAGCGGCACACCCATGCTCACGCCTATCACAACTGCTATCACGCCGATCATCATCGAGATCCGCGCCCCGTAGATCACCCGACTAAGCATGTCGCGACCCAGCTCGTCCCTGCCAAACGGGCTCCCGCTGACGGGCCGCTGCAGGCTCCTCTCAAAATCCACTTCGTAGGGGTCGTGCGGGGCGATCACAGGCGCAAGAAGGCCGATAACCAGGAAGCCGCAGATGATCCCCAATCCCAGCAACCCCGCCCGGTTGCGCCGGAACTGGAGCCATGCCAGCTTCGCTCGGCTCGCACGTACCACCTGCGGGCGACGCCCTGCCCCTTGCTCGATCTCGATCACCCGGGTCTCCTACGTGTAGTGTATCCTCGGGTCTGCGACGGCGTAGAGGATATCCACGGCCAGGTTCACGAACACGAAGACGAAGGCAACCACGAGGACCGATCCCTGCACCACGGGATAGTCACGCGTCAGGATGCCCTCCACCAACAGCCGCCCCACTCCGGGCCACGCGAACACGCTCTCGGTCAACACGGCACCGCTTAGAAGCGTTCCCGTCTGCAACCCGATCACCGTGATGACGGGGATCAGCGCGTTCCTGAAGGCGTGGCTCCCTATGACAACCCGCTCGACCTGACCCTTGGCGCGGGCCGTGCGTATGTAGTCCGTGCGCAATACCTCCAGCATGCTGGATCGGGTCATCCTGGCGATAATCGCGGCGGAGGTCATCCCAAGCGTCACCGACGGCAGAACCAGATGCGCCAGGCTCCCGGTCCCAAAAGCGGGGAACCATCCCAGAATGACAGAGAAGACGAGGATCATCATCAGCCCGGACCAGAAGATCGGCATGGAGAGGCCGGCCAGGGCAGCCACCATCACGGCCGCATCGAGCAAGGAGTAGGGCCGGATCGCCGATACGATCCCCGCTCCTACACCGACGGAGGCGGCCACGAGCATGCTGGCCGTGGCCAGACGAAAGGTGTTGGGAAGACGGGCCCAGATCTCCTCGGTGACAGGGGCTTTCGAGCGGATCGACCTCCCCAGATCACCCACTGCCAGGTTCTTGAAGTAGAGTCCGAACTGCACAAGGAGGGGGCGGTCCAGGCCCATGTCCTCGCGGATGGCGGCTATGTACTCGGGTGTGGCGGCCTGCCCCGCGATGACCATGGCCGGATCCCCGGGGATCAGCCGCACCATGGCGAACACGATGAAGGCTACCCCAATGATCACCGGCACCGCCAGCAGCAATCGCTTGGCTATGTACGACCACATGGCAGGCCCTCGTCAGGCCGCAGCCTCCCTGGCTGCGGCCTGATTCTCACGCATGCCTTGGGGGGAGAGCCCCTGAGGCCCTCCCCCCAAGGCTGCTGTTGCCGATCTCATCTGCTAAGAGCGCCTCCGCCTACCTGCGAATCCAGGCGCGGTGGGCCACCATGCGCTCTGTCGGGTGCACGATCAGGCCCTGCACCGTGGCGCGGACACCCGTCACCTGGGACTCGCTGTGGAGGAACAGCCACGGCGCATCGTCCATGATGATCTTCATCGCTTCCTTGTAGATCCGATCGCGCGCGCTCTGGTCCATGGTTGTCCGGCCCTGGTCGAGCAGCGCGTCGACGCGCGGGTTCTTGTAGAACGCCGTGTTGAAGTTCGGCGGCCACTGCGTGGAGTGGAACAGCGCGTACAGACCGTAGTCGGCGTCGCCGGTTATGCAGCCCCATCCCAGCATGCCCATCTGGATCTCGTCGATGGCCTTGGGGCCGCGGATGGTCGCCACATAGGTGCCGAACTCCATGGTCACGAGCCTCGCCTCTACGCCCACACGCCGCAGCAGCGCCTGGATGCCCGCGGCGATCTCGGCATCACGGACATAGCGACCGGTGGGATGATGCATCGTGAACGAGAGGCCGCGGCCGTGTCCCGCCTCGGCCAGGAGCGCCTTCGCCTTGTCCATGTCCCACTCGTAGGTCATGGTTGATGTGTATCCCTGGACGTTGGGAGCGATCGGCGCATCGGAGATGCGGGCCGTTCCGGCCAGCGCGCCGGTGGGCGGAGAAGAGGTGCCAACGATAGCCCTCTTGTTTACCGCGTAGTTTATGGCCTGCCGAACGCGCTTGTCGTTGAACGGCGGGCGCTGCGTGTTGAATGCCACGAAGATCGTGCGAAGCGAAGAGGTGTTGTCGACCCGGATGCCCGCGACCTTCTCCAGCCGCTCAATGTCGCGCGGCGGGACGCGAACCGCGACGTGCACCGCGCCGCCTTCGAGGGCCAGAACGCGTGTGCCGTCCTCTGGAATCGCACGGAATGTAACCTCATCCAGGTAGGCCTTCTCGCCCCAGTAGTCGTCGTTGCGGGTCATGACGACTCGATCTCCCCGCACCCACTCCCTAAACTTGAACAGCCCGGTCCCCACGGGACTGCGGGAGTAGTCCGCGCCCAGACGCCGGATCGCGGTCGGGCTCTGAATGCCGGTGCCGCTGTGAGCAAGATGGGCGATCATCGGGGCGAACGGCGCGTTGGTGACGATCCTCACCGTGGTGTCGTCTACTGCCGTGACCTCGGTCACACGGTCTATCAGAAAGCGGAATGCTGCCCGCGTGGCGGGATCCAGGACGCGGTCCAGGTTGAACTTGACAGCCTCCGCGTTGAACGGCGTCCCATCATGGAACCGAATGCCGCTGCGCAGCTTGATCGTCCACGTCCTGCCGTCGGCCGACGCAGTGTACGACGTGGCCAGCTTGGGAACGATCCTGCCGTCCGGCTCGAAACTGAACAGCGTTTCGATCATGTGCTCCATGATGCTGGCGGTGGGCGAGTCCGTGTAGAGGTGGCCGTCCAGCGTGGTGGCGTCGGTCCCCTGGGCGATCACCAAGCTCCCTCCGCGCACAGGTGCGGGCGTCGCCGGACCACCACTCGCCGGGCCGAGCCCGCCGTAGAATAGCGCAACTACCGCGACCAGGGCAATCAACAACCGCGTCATGCCATTTGCCATCTGCCTTCCCCCCTCCTGAGTAATACTCCCAGACACCTGCCAGAACTCCGGTATAGAAACATACTCTTCTTCCTCGGCGCGACGAACTCCTTGCGAAGACCGAAACACGCACGGGTCTGCCCATGCCTAGAGCAATCGTCGCATCGCCACAAGTACTCCGGATGCCGCCAGCGTAACAACCACGCCGGCCAGCGTCACGCCCACCGCGATCGCAACCCATGCGCGCGGCCGGTTCATGCCCAGCAGCC
>VGIY01000273.1 GCA_016867695.1 Candidatus Eiseniibacteriota bacterium
AAGACGGGCGCGGCTCGGGCGCCTGCGGTCTGGAAGTCGTGGGGCCATCGCGCTCCTCGCGACTGCGGCGACGGGCGAACGCGGGCACAGTAGGCGATGCGCCGGCGGGATGCAACGGCGCCGCCGCGCGTCAGGCGGCCGCACACGACGGGCCTCCGGTCGGCGGCTATCTCGCGAGCACCAGCCGCCGCGTGGCGACGCGGTCCCCGATCTGCAGCCGCGCCCAATAGACGCCGCTCTCGAGCCGCCGCGGGGTCCAGTCGAAGGACCGGGTGCCCTCGGGGATCTCGGCATCCAGCAGGAGTTCCTGCCGGCGGCCGGCCGCGTCGTAGATGCCCAGGCGGGCGCGTCCCGCCGCGGGAGATGCGAAGGTCAGCGTCAGGCGCGGGCCGATGGGATTGGGCCCGCCGGCCAGCGCGAGAGCCGCCCCCCCGGCCGGAAGATGCGCCCCGGACTGGGACTCGGGCACGATGTCGAGGATGGCGCCCTCGATCACGGTGAGGCCGTAGGGGATCTCCTGCGGCAGCAGGTACCAGCCGTTGTAGGCGCCGCCCCAGCCGAAGTTGAGGTGGAAGTAGGAGTCGGTGTTGTAGCCGTCGACGACCAGGTTGTGCCCCATGGTCCAGTCCGGGTCGACGACCGCCAGGTGTACAGGCAGGGCGTTCTGCATCTGCGCCGCCATGTCCGGGTAGAGATCGGGATCGGTGTCGAAGACCAGCCGGCAGTCGGCGAAGGCGAAGCGCCGGAAGGCGTCGAAGGCCTGGCCGACGCCGAAGGTGCCGGATCCCGAGGCGCTGTAGACCTGGCGCGCGGCGACGCCGCAGCCGAAGACCAGGGCCGCCTTGTCGGTGTTGGTGAGCGGGGTGCCCTCCGCCCAGTGCTGGGTCAGCGTCTCCAGGTAGCCGTTCAGCGTCGCGAAGCTCGGGAATCCGTACTGGGCGTGGGCGTCGGGGATCCAGTAGGCGTTGCCCGCGTAGTTGTGCCAGTAGCGGTCGCCGCCGTCGAACGCCGTGCCCTGGATCGTCTCGTGGTAGTTGAGGATCATCGCCATCGCCACCGCGGGACAGCCGGCCAGGCTCCGTGATCCGCCGTGCGCCAGGTCGAGGGGACAGAGCGCGTTGTAGGGCGCGCCCTGCGCCCAGTTGGCGGCGATCCATCCTCCGGTCGGCGTCGATCCCTCGGGCGGCCACTGCTCGAAGCGCGCGCCGCGCCGCGATGTGCCCGCGGCCAGTTCCGACCAGGCCTGCGAGCGGGCCTCGGCCGCGCGCGCATCGAGCTGCGGCAGCGCGGCCAGCCGTCTCTCGAGATCCGCCTGCAGCAGCGCCAGCAGCGGATCGGGGATCTCCTCACCGCCGGGATACTCCGCGGTCGTCGAGTAGGCGATCACCGGCGGAAGCCGGTCGTCGGCTGCGACGACGACGTACCCGGCGGGATCGAGCGTGACGACGTGGGCGAGGGGCTCGCGCTCTCCCGGCACCGCGAACGCGCCGCTCGCTTCGAACCCTGCGGCGCGGATGCGCTCGAGGAACGCCGCGGCGATCCGGCGCGCCGCCAGGCCGGCGACAGGCTCGGCCCGTACGGGGAGCGAGAACAGGCAGGGGCAAGCGATCAGCAGCAGGACGATCCGCAGGTCGCGGCGAGCCATGCGCTCAGACTCCTCGAGGTGCGGGCGGACGCGCACGCTGGCAGTTTGCCCGGCCGCGGGGCGAACGCGCGGACAGGAATCGGGTCGGTCCCTCCGATCCTCCCGCCCGCGCCGTCCATCAAGGGTAACGATCAGGCCGGCGCGGGGACAAGCCGGGGAATGGCGTGCGGAAAGGGCGTGCGGGGCCGCGAACGATGATGCCAGGTGCGTCCGCGACGCCAGGAGAGCGGTCCGCCGGCCGGCCCTCGGTGACCCGCGCGGATCGGGACACCCTCAGGAATCCGATCGCGCCCATGGAATTGTGAGACGCGCGCGCCGCCGACGCCCGCCGAGGTGAGCGGGGCGACGAGGCGACCTTGGCGCGCAACCGTCATTCCTGTAGGCGATTGTACGCCGACCTGCGGTCGGGGGAGACTGGCGGAAGTCGCTGCCGGTGTGGCACGGTCCGTGCACCCTCGAGCCGCGGTTGCCTGCTCTCTCTCACTGCAACCAGCGGACAGGCGAGGCGGCTCCAGCTCGATCCCCGCGTTCAGGCATCGAGGGCCGCCTCGTCTCGCATTCTCCCGGGTGCGGAATGGACGGCACGCCCCGAGCTCGCCGGAGGGTTCCGGGAGTGGAGTCGGGGGACCGCGGGGGAACGCCACCACGCGGGGGGAACGTGGGCCCTTGACCGGACGGCGGGGGGGGGCTAGACTCCCTCGGTTCCTTCTGCGCCCGGCTCGCGGATGCGAGCGGGGCGCGCGTGTTGCGGTCTTCACACCCTTGGAAGGGGGCGATCCACTCATGCCCGGCATTCGGGTGAAGGAGGGCGAGACTTTCGAGAGCGCTCTCCGGCGTTTCAAGAAGAAGTGCGAGAAGGCGGGGGTTCTCTCCGACCTGCGCAAGCACCAGCATTTCGAGAAGCCCAGCGAGCGGCGCAAGCGCAAGGAGAACACCTCGCGGCGCAAGTCCGTGTCCCGCAGTCGGCCCAAGTAGGCGGCAGCCAGCTCGCCCGGCACTCCATCCCGCACCGGTGAGCCGCGACCCTGTCGCGGCCCCCGCCGCGCCCCGGCGGCGGGGCGCGGTCGCCGTCGCCGGAGGATCAGGTGAGTCCCCACGCCCTTGAGGCGCTCGAGTTCGAGCGGATCCGCGACCTGCTGACCGCTCGGGCCGCCTCGGAACCGGGGAAAGAGCGCGCCCGGGCGCTCGCCCCCCTGTCCGATCCGGCGGCCGCGCGCCTGCTGTCCAGGGCGACGGCGGAGATCCGCGCCCTGCGGATTGAGTCGCGCGGCTGGCCCTCTCTCGCCTTTCCCGACCTGCGCGCCGAACTGCGCCGGGCGCGCGTCGAGGGCGAGCTGCTCGAGGCGCCGGAGCTGCGGGGGATCGCCCGGCTGCTGGAGGTCGCCGCCGAGGTGGGCGCGGTCTTCGCCGCGGAGGGCGCGCGCGGCCGCCACCCGCTCGCCGCCGAGCGCGCGGCCCGGCTCTTCGCCGATCGCGAGTTCGCCGCGCGGCTCGAGCGCACGCTCGACCCCTCGGGCGAGGTGCGCGACGAGGCGAGCCGCGAGCTGCGCGCGCTGCGCCGCCGCCTGAGGTCGGGCCGCCAGGAGCTGGCCGCGCGGCTCGAGCGACTGAGCCGCGGCGTCGGCGCGCCGGGCGAGGAGACCCTGGTCACGCTTCGCGGCGGCCGCTACGTGCTGAGCGTCGCGCTGAGCGAGAAGCGCCGCTGGCCGGGGATCGTCCACGATCGCTCCGCCAGCGGGCGCTCGGTCTTCCTCGAGCCGCTGGAGGTCGTCGAGCAGAACAACGAGATCGCCGAGATCGAGGCCGACGAGCGCCGCGAGGTGCGCCGCATCCTGCTCGAACTGACCGCCTGGGTGCGGGAGCATGCGGCCGCCCTGGAGGAGACGCTGCAAGTCCTGGGCGAGCTCGACGAATGGAATGCGCGGGCGACGCTGGCGCGCGACCTGGAGGCGAGCGTGCCCCTGCTCGACGAGAGCGCCGCCGCGCTGCGCATCGTCCGCGGCCGCCACCCGCTGCTCTTCCTCGCCCACGGCGCGCGGGTCGTGCCGCTCGAGCTGACGATGGAGGGGGACCGGCGGGGACTGATCATCAGCGGCCCGAACATGGGCGGCAAGACCGTCGTCCTCAAGGCGGTCGGGCTGATCGTGCTGATGGCCCTCTGCGGGCTCCACGTCCCCGCCGCGGAGGGAACGATCATCCCCTGCGTCGACGCGATCTTCATCGACATGGGCGACGAGCAGTCGCTGGCCTCGGATCTGAGCACCTACGGGGCGCGGCTGCGGCGGATGCGGGCGATGCTGGCGGGCGCCGGGGCGCGCAGTCTGCTGCTGCTCGACGAGTTGGGGTCGGGCACCGATCCGGAGGAGGGCGCCGCGCTGGGCGAGGCGCTGCTCGAGGAGGTCGGGGGCCGGGGGGCCTTCTGCCTCGTCTCGACGCACCATGGCGCCTTCAAGACCTTCGCCGCAGGCAGCTCGCGCTTCCGCAACGCGGCCATGGACTACGACCCGGCCACGCTCAGCCA
>VGIY01000274.1 GCA_016867695.1 Candidatus Eiseniibacteriota bacterium
ATCCGCAGCGAGAGGAGACGCGCAATGAAGCAGCACCGCGCTTACTGGGCGATGCTGGCCGGGATCGTGGCGCTCGCCGGGCTGACCGCGTCGTCGGCCCGCGCCGCGGACGAGTTCGAGCGCATCCGCGAGAAGGCGGCGGAGATGCTCGTGTCGCTCAACGACGGCGTTTACGCCACATTCGCCGACGGGAAGAACTCGGCCCTGCAGCGCACCTACGGCGACTACGGCTACCTGCTCACACCTTCCAAGCTGGACGACCTGAAGAAGCTGGTCGGCCAGGCCGGGGACCCCGCCGAGAGGCAGCGGCGGGAGACGACCTCCCGGCTCCTGCGCTACCACGCCATGAGGGCCTCCGCCGCGCCGGTCATCGACAACGCGATGAACACGATGCGCGACAAGGGCATCGCCGTCGAGGAGGGCCAGGTCGTCCTCAGGGGCCTGAACTACAGGCTCGGGCGCGAGGCGAACCAGGACGTGCGCCGCAAGTGGACGCTCGCCTCGAGCGAGCTCTACACCTCGATCAACGTCTACCTGAAGAACCTGATGCTGGACATGGACACCCAGGCCCGCAAGCTGGGCTACGAGGGCTACTACGAGTTCCTCCGCGAGGCCGAGGCGTGGGACGTCGCGCTCCTGGAGGCGGCCGCCGAGTCGCTCCTGACCAGCACGCAGGCCTCCTACGCGGCGGCGCTCGACAGGTGGGCGCTCAAGGAGCTGGATCTGCCCACGAGGCGCATGCGCTCCTTCGACGCGCCGCGCCTGCTCTATCTCCCCGGGCTCAGCCGCTCGGTCAAGGGGCCGGCGCCCGAGGAGGTTGCCGACAAGGCGCTCGCCGACGTGGGCATCCAGCTCAGCGGGCAGCGCAATCTGCGCCTCGACCTCAAGGACCGCGCCGGTCGCGAGCCCGAGGCGCGGGCCTACGCGCTGAGTACCGGACGCACGCGCGTCGCCATGACCCCCTCGGGCTACGTCACCGACGTGCAGGACCTCCTGGGCGCCTACGGCGAGGCGCAGTTCTACTACTCCATCCCGGGGAACACGCCCTTCGAAGCGGCCTACTTCGGCACCAACATCCTGCCGAGCATCTACCGGGAGCTCTTCGCCGGGCTGGCCACCGAGCCGGCCTGGGTGGCCCGGCACCTCAAGCTCGACGGGGTCGGGGCCGAGGAGGTCGCCGAGGCGATGCGCTTCCGCAGCCTGCTTCGGGCGCGCGAGGCGGCAGGGCGCCTGCTCTTCCAGCTGGAGCTGCACGCCAATCCAGCCATCGACCCGGGCCGCTACAATCAGGTCATGGAACGGGCGCTCATCTGGCCGCGCATCAGCGTCGACGCCGAGGCCTACCTCCTGGCCAACGACGACTATCGCAGCGGCGGGCTGGTCCTGGGCGCGATGATCGCGGCCCAGATCCGCGACGCGCTGCGCCGCGAGTGGGGCGAGGAGTGGTTCCGCAGGCCCGAGCTGGCCAAGCGGCTCGAGCAGGGGGCCTCCCGCGGGTACGCCATGACGATCGACGAGTTCCTGAAGATCTGGAAGCTGGACGGCATCCACATGGAGCCGTTGCAGGCCGAGTACCACAGGGAGGGCAGCGGATCGTGAGCGCCATGAGCAAGCAGGAGCTGCGCGAAGATCCCGTCATGGAGCGGATCCAGCGCGTCGTGTCCTTCGCCGAGCGCCACGCTCGCTGGATCGTCGTCGGCGCGGTGGCGGCGGCCGTGGCGATCCTCGCCCTGGTCGCCGTGCAGAAGTCGCAGGCGCGCTCGGCGCTCGAGGCGGCCCAGGCCCTGACGGAGGGCCAGGCGAGCTACCTGACCGGCAACCACCCGATGGCCGAGTCGCAGCTGCGGGAGATGCTCCAGCGCTACGGCCACACCCGCGCCGCGGGTCCCGCCCACCTCTTCCTCGGTCACGCCCTGCGCGACCAGGGACGCGCCCTGGAAGCCCTCGAGGCCTACGACAAGGCCGTGGGCAAGGTGGGCGCGGATGCGGAGCTGCAGGCCGCGGTCCAGCGCGGCCGCGGCGCCGCGCTGGCGGACCTCGCCCGCTACGAGGACGCCTCGCGCGCCTACGAGCAGGCCGCCGCCAAGGGCCGTCTGCAGCGGATCGAGGATCTGATCGCAGCGGGCCGTTGCGCGCTGCGGGCCGGCGACACCGCCCGCGCGCAGCAGATCCTGGGGGGCATCGACCGCGACCAGGCGGGCGAGCGCCTGGCCCAGGTCGACTTCTGGCTGGCCCAGGCGGGCGGGGGCGACCGCTAGCGGACGAGGATCTCGATCGTCCGCTCCGCCGGGACCCGCGAGAGGGCCTCCAGGAGACGGCCGACATCCTCGCTCGCGACCGCGGGCAGCCGGGACGACTCGTTCCACCAGGCGAGAGGATCGCCCGTCTCCCGGGCCGACCAGACGGCCTCCATCGCCTGGTTGAGCCGGCTCTCCTGCCGGCGGAGATCGCTCCCGTAGGCGGCGTGGGCCTCCCTGCGCACGGCATCGAGCGGCGGTCCGCTTCCGTCCCCGGCGCCTCCCAGCGCGGCCCTCACCTCCTTGAAGCCCGCGGCCATCGCCTCGACCTGGACCGCGCGCGTGCCGGCGCCGGCGACGCAGATCCAGCGGCCCCCGGCGCGCTCGAGCCCCGCCCCGATGCTGTAGGCCAGGCCGCGCGCCTCACGCAGCTCGAGCCCCAGCCGGCTGGAGAACAGGCCCACGGCGGCGCGCGCGGCGGCCGGGTTGGCGGCGGCCTCCTCGGGCAACAGCACGGCCTCGAGCACATGCCCCCGCTCGGCGCCCAGCGCCAGCTCGCGTCTGCCCGCGAGCGAGGCCCAGCGCTCCTCGCCGAGCGGCTCTGGACCGCTGCGCCGTTCGAGCCAGTCCCGGTGGCGCAGCGGCTCGAAGCCGAGGGTGGGGGAGGGATCGACGGCGGGCCGCGGCAACATGGCGGCGATGGCCGGCATGACCCGTCCGGCGGGCAGGCTGGTGGACACGGCGACCCAGATGCGGCGCGGGTCGAGGAGCAGGCGGTGATAGGCGGCCAGATCCTCGACCGTGATGGCGGCCACCGAGAGGGTGTCGCCGAAGGGCGAGCGGGCCGCCGGGTGCCCCGTCCCGTGGATCGCCTCCGCCAGCAGCGCCTCGGCCCGCACCCGGCTCAGGCGGGCCTCGCGCCGCAGCCGGCCGAGAAGCTGCGCCCGCGTGCGGGCGACGAGCGCCGGGTCGAGCGGGGGCTCGGCGAGCATCTCGCCGAGGAGGGCGAACGCCCCGGCGGCGTGCTCCTCCAGGCACTGGAAGCGGACGAAGGAGAAGTCGCGGCGCGTGTAGCGGTCGTCGAAGGGGAGGAAGGCCAGATCGGCGGTCTGCAGCTCCCCGCCGAGGGCCTGCAGGGCCCGGGCGAACTCGGCCTCGTCACGGCGTGCCGTGGCCGAGCCCATCAGCAGGTGGAGGAACTCGGTGATCCCGAACCTTCCCTCCGGCTCGAGGTAGTTGCGCCCCTCGATCAGGATGTACAGGGCGAGGACGCCGCTCGGCGGCGTGTCGAGCAGCAGGACGCGGGTCCCGCCCGCCAGGACGGTGTCGGCGACCGTGTAGGGCGGGGGCTCGGGAGGAAGCATCACCGCGCCCGCCGCCGGGGGCGTCCCGCCGGCCGCCTCGGCCGGCGCGGCGGGAGGGAGTGGTCGAGCGCCCCCCATCGCCGCCGCCCGAGGCTCCGCGCCGCCCGGCCGCAGCGCCGCCACCAGAATCGTCCAGCAGGGCCCCTGGGCCAGCCGCTCGGCCGCTTCCCGCACCTGCGTGAGCGCCAGCGCGTCGACGCGCTCGGCGAGCGTCTGCAGGCCCCAGTTGCCCTCGAGCGCGACCGTCTCGGCGTAGAGCGGCGCGAACATGGTGCTCCGCTGCCTCGCCGTGAGGAGCGCGGCCTTCTGCGATGTCCGCCACGCGGAGAGCGCCGCGTCGTCGATCCCTCGCGGACGCCTCGCCGCCTCGCGCGCCGCCTGGGCGATCGCCTCCAGCGGGCTCCCCGGGGAGGCGTCGATGTCGAGGATCAGGCGCCCGAACCCGGCCCCCCCCTCGATCCGGCAGTGCCAGCCCAGGATCGCCCCGGGGAAGTGCTCCGCCACCTCGCGAGCCGCAGGAGCCGACTCGCTCTCCAGCAGCATCGCCGCGGCCGCTTCGG